>JAFQOB010000174.1 GCA_017395725.1 Clostridia bacterium | reverse complement strand
TTTTGAGAGAGTTTCGAGCTTCTTATTTCGATACTCGGTCATACCAAGACGTCCAAGCCAATAGTCTATTGATTGAACAGCTGCCTTACGGCCCATTCCTTTCAGCTCTGCGAAATATTTAAGTTGATCGATGATGATTGTCTTCGGATATAGACCCCTTTCTTCGGGAAGATAGCCGATGCCGATTTTGTTGTAATCGATGGGCTGACCGTCCATCAGCACTTCGCCGCTGTTTGCGGGAAATACACCCATCAAGATTCGAATAGACGTAGTTTTGCCGGCACCGTTTCTGCCGAGCAGTCCGAAGGCTTTGCCACCCTCAGCTTTGAATGAAACTCCGGTGAGAACTTTCTTCTCACCAAAGGATTTTTCTATGTTTTTCAGTTCTAAAATCATTTTCATATTACTCCCGTATGGTTATTTTGCGTTTTGCAATATCTATCAAATCTCTTTCAGATTCGATATATAATAGAAAAAACTTGTTATCATCTGAGTAGAGTTGTGGTTTTGCCGAGCTCATATATCCTTTAAGTAACTATAAAATTCAGATAGTTTATTAACATATTCTTCGGGAGAGGCAGGGTAACAGAGGCCATGACCTGCTCCTTTTATTGTTACTAAAATTTTTTTGGAGGTACAAGCGTTGTAGCAATCAACACTCATATAGTAGGGAACAAAGTCATCAATATCTCCGTGTGCAAAAAATATCGGTACAGGTGATTTTTTTACTGCTTCAACAGGAATAATTTCTTCAAGGTCGAATCTTCCGTATATCTTTGCTCCAAGCTTTACAAATGTATACAAAATATTAGCCGGAAGGTGCATCTCTCTTATAACTTTTTTTATAATGTCTTTTGTTGATGAATAACCGCAGTCAGCCAATATCCCTTTTACGCAACTCGGGAGCCCTCTTTCTATACACATCAAAACAGTTGATGCTCCCATTGATACACCGGTAAGTATTATTTTTGAATCTTCACCAAATCTTTTTTGTAAGTAATCAAGCCAGGTTAACGCATCTTTACTTTCATTTATCCCAAAAGATATCACGTTTCCTTCGCTTTTTCCGCTTGCTCTTTGGTCAATCAGAAGAACGTTGTGGCCTACTTCGAAAGCTCTGTTTACCCCTCCGCAAAGGTCTCTTCTTGAGTTGCCTCTATAACCGTGCATCATAAGCTCAATGGGGGCATTTTTGTCAAGCTCGTAGTATTTGCCTCTTAGTTTTAAACCGTCAAAGGATATAACTTCAACATCATCATGGGGCATTTCATCAATTTGTTTTTGCCACGCTATCATTTGCTCTCTATAGGGGGCATATACCTTTCCTTCGGGAATTGAATATTCTTCTTTTTCGGTTTTGTTCTTTTCTGCATTGTAAAATGCCATATAAAAACAAATATATGATACAATTAAAATTAAAAGAACAACAAACAGCGCCACCACTACAGAAATTAATATAAAATCCATATTTTCCCCTCCAAAAAATATCTTATCATTTATTAGTCCAAAAATCAACTTTTTTTGCTCAAAAAACAATTATTTATTGCATTTGTTTCTGAATTCTGTTATAATTACTAAGTGAGGTGTTTTGATTTATGAATATTGACATTAATTACAAAAACAAAAAAAGATACAATACGGCTAAATATCCCATAAGACAGCCTATTTTTATCGTTTGGCTAATTTGGCTTTTGAGTAAAATTATGCTTATCGGCAAGAAATATAAAA
>JAFQOB010000173.1 GCA_017395725.1 Clostridia bacterium | reverse complement strand
GGTGGTTTTCTTATACCAAAAAGATGTGTGTGGGTAAAAACCCATACACATCTTTTTTAGTCCCAATCGTGTTTGTTTTTTAAGGTATTGAATATTTCTATGTAGCTTTCGTGTCTTTCTTTTGCTATTTTTCCGTCGTTTACAGCTTCGATAATCTTACAACCGTCTTCGGTGGTATGAGAGCATTTTGTATATTTGCAGGTTCCGAGATAGTCTTCAAATTCTCTGAAGGTGTAGACCAAATCGTCTTTTTTGTAGAAATCAAATCTTGTAAAATCAATAAGACTGAAACCGGGTGTATCTGCAATATATCCTGTCAGCGTACTGTCATCGGTAAGATAATCAAGACCGAACAGCTCAACGTGTCTCGTTGTATGTTTACCGCGTTCGGTTTTACGGCTAACGTCACCTGTTTCAAGGGTAAGCTTTGGAAAGAGTGCATTCATTACAGTAGATTTCCCTACTCCCGACGCACCTGCAAAGGCGGATATTTTGCCGTTTGCATGTTTCTTAACGAAATCCATAAGCTCATTTTTATTACTGTCAAGGCTTGAAACAAAGACCGTAAAACCGCTTTTTTTATAGATATCGGCAATTCTTTCGGCTTCACTTTCGTCAAGGTCGCTTTTGCTTACGATAATGACAGGCTCTATTTTATTGAATTCGGCAATAGAGATAAGCTTGTCCGTTATAGGCAGCATAGGGGAGGGTTTTGCGGCGGCAATAACCGTAAACAAAATATCAAGATTAGCCACAGGGGGTCTGATAAGATAATTTTTTCGGTCGGTTATTTCTTCGACCACGACACCTTTATCCGATTGCTTCAGAATAACGGTATCACCTGCATAGGGGGTAATTTTTTCGTGTCTGAAAGCCCCTTTTGCTTTACAGCTTATTATTTCGCCCTCTTCAGTCTTTACGTCATACAGACCGCCAAGACCTTTTATGATAGTACCTTTAATAAGTTCACTCATAGATATCAGTTAAAAGTATCAAGCTGTATACTTTCGTAACCATCTTGGTATTCGTAAGTAAACTGCTTGTATTTCTCCTCCACCGTTTTGTAATAGAGTGCCGTTTTGTATTGTGTACGTAATTCTTCAAAATGTTCGTTTACGTAATTCTCTTCAATGGGAAGTCTTTTTACGATATGATAACCCACGTCAGTGGTTATTATATCGCTGATTTCGCCTTCTTTGAGCTTAAAGGCAGTATATTCAAATTCATTTTTGAATTCTCCGTGAGTGAAGTAATATCCGTCCTTGTTGCCTTTAAGGTCAGTATCGTCGGAGTGCTCCTCTTTCAACGTTTCAAAGTCTTCTCCGTTTTTTATTTTTTCAAGAATTTGATTAGCCTTTTCAAGCTGGTCTTTGCGTTCTTCTTCATTTTTAAAGGTAAACAAAATGTGTGTTGCTCTTACAAACTCCTCGCCAACAGCTTTTTCGAGAGCCTCATCATCAACCTTTATGATACCCGAAGCCTCGGAAATAATATGCTCGTAAACCAGATATTCAAGCTGTTGAACTTCAAGAATAAAGCGATAGACCTCTTCGGTCAGATATGATTTTTCGAGTGAAGCTTTGTATTCATCATCTGTCATGCCCTGTTTGCTGTCTTCAATGAAAGATGTAATATGTTCGTTATCTTCTTTTGAAAGCTTAATGTCATATTCATCGGCAAGGGCAAACATACCGTATGTTTCTTTTAAGGAGTTTAAAACGTAATCGGTTATTTTGTCGACGTTATTATCTTCACTTTCCCAATAGCTCTCATCACCGTTGTCAAAAAACGCCTTCGTATTCAAAAACAGATATCTGTAGAAATCACTTTTTACGTTGTATCCACCTAAGGTCATAACGTTAGTTTCATCAGAAGTCCAAACAGGCGGATCACCCTTTTTTCTGCCCGAACAGCCCGCAAATAACGCAAGAGCTATGATGCATACAATCACGAAACTAACAAGTTTTAAAGTTTTTTTCATATTATCTCCCGTGTTTTATTTTTTTAGAACAGCCACCCTCGGATTACCCGAATAATCTTTTGTAACAGTACAATCAAATCCGTGTGTTTTGGCAGTTTCTTTAATTTTTTCTTCTTGGTCGTAGCCTATTTCAAAAATAAACAGTCCGTTTTCAGTTAGGTTGTCTTTATAATTGCTGACCATAAAATTATAAAAGACCATACCGTCATTTCCGCCGTCAAGAGCTGTCATAGGCTCTTTTTTTACGTATTCGTCAAGACCTTCAAGATCTTTTGTCGGAATATACGGCGGGTT
>JAFQOB010000014.1 GCA_017395725.1 Clostridia bacterium | reverse complement strand
TTGCGTTACCCAACAATCTTACTTCACAAAATTCTGACCATAGTATTACCGAATAATTAATTCTTCATACCCAAACCATAAAAGACTTGACTGAAACGTTTTACCGTTCAGTCAAGTCTTTATTTTTATTTCAATACTTTCTTTAGATACATACCTGTATAAGATTTCTTATTCTTTGCCACTTCTTCGGGGGTTCCTGTCGCTATTATCTCGCCGCCCTTGTCGCCACCCTCGGGGCCTAAGTCTATTATATGGTCGGAAACCTTGATAACGTCAAGGTTATGTTCAATAACAATAACCGTATTCCCCTCATCAACCAATCGGTTCAATATCGTTATAAGTCTATCCACGTCTGCCGTATGAAGTCCTGTCGTCGGCTCGTCGAGTATATACACCGTCTTACCCGTACTGCGTTTCGCAAGTTCTGTCGCAAGCTTTACTCTCTGTGCCTCGCCTCCCGACAGTGTCGTCGAGGACTGACCTATCTTTATATAACCGAGACCCACGTCAAACAACACCTGAAGCTTATTCTTTATCTTAGGTATACCGTTAAAGAACTCAACGCCCTCTTCTACGGTCATATCAAGTACGTCAAAAATGTTCTTACCCTTATATTTTACCTCAAGGGTATCTCTGTTATATCGCTTTCCGTGACAAACGTCGCAAGTTACGTAAACATCGGGAAGAAAATGCATCTCTATCTTCTTAACGCCGTCACCCTCACATGCCTCGCAACGACCGCCCTTTACGTTAAACGAGAATCTTCCCGCACTATATCCCCTCTGCTTCGCATCGGGGGTCTTCGCAAAAAGCTCACGTATATCACCAAATAATCCCGTATAAGTCGCAGGATTTGAACGGGCTGTTCTTCCTATGGGGCTTTGGTCTATCGCAATAACCTTATCAATATATTCAAGCCCCTCTATTGACATATATTTCCCCGGATAAGTAATCGCTCTGTTTAACTCGTGGGCAAGTACTTGATGCAATATTCCGTTTACAAGAGACGATTTACCCGAACCCGACACACCTGTAACGCAGTTCAAAACGCCAAGCGGAAATTCAACGTCAATATTCTTCAAATTATGCTCTTCGGCACCCTTAATAATTATCGAATGTCCGTTTCCTTTGCGTCTTGTCTTCGGAACGGCTATCTTCTTTCTGCCCGAAAGATAGTCGCCCGTTATGGACATTTCATTCTTCATAATCTCTTCGGGTGTACCTTGAGCAACTATAGTACCGCCGTGTATACCTGCACCGGGGCCTATATCAACAATATAATCCGATTCAAGCATAGTCTCCTCGTCATGTTCAACAACAATAAGGCTGTTACCCGTATCTCTGAAGCGTTTCAGTGTATCAATAAGCTTATGGTTATCTCTTTGGTGCAAACCGATACTTGGCTCGTCAAGCACATACATAACGCCCATAAGCGAAGAGCCTATCTGTGTCGCAAGTCTTATTCTCTGCGCCTCACCACCTGACAGCGTTCCCGCTTTTCTTGTTAACGTCAAATATTCAAGTCCCACGTTTTCAAGAAATCCCAAACGTGATTTTATCTCTTTTACTATCTCACGTGCAATGTTGTATTCCATATCGGTAAAGGTTAGTCCGTTCACAAACTGCAACGCCTTTGATACTGACATAGCACAAAACTCGTGTATATTCTTTCCGCCAACCGTTACTGCCAACGATTCGGGTTTAAGTCTTTTTCCGTTACACTTGGGGCAAAGTGTATTTTCTATAAACTGCTCATAATAATCAGACTGTGTCATATCGTATCTTTGCTGTACCATCTTAAGCAGTCCTTCAAACCTAACTGTTGTCCATCTTGCAACTCCCGCAAATGAACGTCTGACTTCATATATTTCACCGTCGCCGTGAATAAGCACTTCATACGCCTTTTTCGAATAATCTTTAATAGGCGTATCAAGGGTAAAGCCGTATTTTGCGCCAACCATTTCAAACAATGGACCGTTCCACGAATCCTCTTCAAGTGTTTTAAAGCCGTTGCACATAATAGCTCCGCCCTTAAGCGAAAGGCTCTTGTCGGGAATAAGCTTATCCGCCGACATACTTCTCATCTCGCCGAGTCCCGCACATTCTTCACATGCACCTGCGGGGTTATTAAACGAAAACATAGGGGGTGCCATTTCACCCATACTTATATTATGCTCATCACAAGCATAATTGGTCGAATACGAAAAATCCTCGTCTTTCTTGCCGTCTCTGCCGAGTACTGTTATAACAAGATTACCGCCCGCAAGGTCAAGGGCTGTCTCTACCGAATCGCTTAATCTTACTCTGATATCCTCACGCATAACAAGACGGTCTATAACTATATCAATACTGTGCTTTATATTCTTTTCAAGCTTTATTTCTTCGCTTAAATCATAAGTATATCCGTCAACCCTTACACGCACGTATCCGTTCTTTCTTGCCGAATCAAGTATCTTTTCGTGCATCCCCTTTTTAGCCTTTACAACGGGAGCCAAAACCATAAATCTCGTACCCTCGTCAAAGCTCATTATGCTATCGAGTATCTGGTCAACTGTCTGCTGTCTTATCTCTTTACCGCAAATGGGACAATGGGGTACCCCCACTCTTGCATATAAAAGTCTAAGATAATCATATATTTCCGTTACCGTTCCAACAGTTGAACGGGGATTCTTCGATGTCGTCTTTTGGTCAATTGATATCGACGGGGAAAGTCCCTCTATCGAATCTATATCGGGCTTATCGAGCTGTCCCAAAAACATACGCGCATAGGAAGACAGCGATTCTACAAACCTTCTGTGTCCCTCAGCATAAATCGTATCGAAAGCTAAGCTCGATTTACCCGAGCCCGATAAGCCTGTAAATACAACAAACTTATCTCTCGGTATTGTCAAGTCTATATTTTTCAGGTTGTTTACCCTGACACCCTTTACCGTTAATTTTCTTTCCTCTGACATTTTCTATCCTTTCGTCATTTCTTTGACGTCTTATTTTCTTTTTGCATACTTACAATCAAGTCACGCAAATATGCCGCCCGTTCAAAGTCAAGCTTTTTCGCACATTCTTTCATCTCGCGGGTAAGCTCTTCAATAGCCTTATCCACATCCCTCTTGGACATCTTCTTTTTCTTGACAGTCTTTCCGTCATCATCTTTCATACCTATCTCGATAACGTCAAGAACCTTTTTCTTAATTGTCTGCGGGATAATGCCGTTTCTTTCGTTATATTCAAGCTGAATCTTCCTTCTCTTTTCGGTCTCGTCAAGTGCAGCCTTCATAGAACGCGTTATCTCGTCGGCATACATTATAACCTTTCCGTTTGCGTTACGTGCCGCCCTTCCTATAGTCTGTATAAGCGACGTTTCCGAACGTAAAAAGCCTTCCTTATCGGCATCAAGTATTGCCACTAACGAAACCTCGGGAATATCAAGTCCCTCTCTGAGCAAGTTTATTCCCACAAGCACATCAAATACTCCCATTCTTAAATCGCGTACTATCTCCATACGCTCTATGGTCTCTACGTTGTGATGTATATACTTAACCTTTATCTTATTTGCAGACAAATACTCGGTCAAGTCCTCAGCCATCTTCTTCGTTAAAGTCGTAACGAGTACTCTTTCTCCCTTTTCTGCCCGTTCTCTTATCTCGCCCATAAGGTCGTCTACCTGTCCCTTTATGGGTCTTACCTCAACAATCGGGTCAACAAGTCCCGTCGGTCTTATAAGCTGTTCAACTATATTTTCCGACCTTTCTCTCTCATACTCTGCCGGTGTTGCCGATACGTAAATAACCTTGTCAAGCTTATTTTCAAACTCGTCGAAAAACAGCGGTCTGTTATCAAACGCAGAGGGCAAACGGAATCCAAAATCAACAAGGTTCTGTTTTCTCGCTCTGTCGCCTCCGCTCATACCTCTTACCTGTGGCAAGGTTACGTGGGACTCGTCCACAAACAACAAATAATCCTTTGGAAAATAGTCAAGCAGTGTAAAGGGCGTCGAACCCGCTTCTCTTCCGGAAAGTACTCTCGAATAGTTTTCAACGCCGTGACAGAAGCCTATCTCTCGCAGCATCTCAAGGTCATACCGTGTTCTCTCCTCTATTCTCTGTGCCTCAATAAGCTTTCCTTCGTTACGGAAATATTCGCCCCTTTCAATCATTTCCTGTTCAATTTCTCCCAATGCCGCCTCTCTTCTTTCGGGAGTCATAGCATAGTGAGACGCAGGGAATATCGAAACGTAGCTGAGTCTTCGTAAAAGCTCACCCGTTACAACGTTTATCTCTGAAATTCTGTCTATCTCATCATCAAAAAACTCAACTCTTATTGCCTTATCGCTTGAAGACGAGGGAAAAATTTCAAGTACGTCTCCTCTTACGCGAAACTTGTTTCTTACAAAGTTTATATCGTTTCTGTCGTAATTCATCTCAATAAGCGAAGCAATAACCTTGTTTCTGTCCACAATCATTCCCGGTCTTAAACCAAGTACCATCTTTTGATATTCAGACGGGTCACCGAGAGAATATATACAAGATACGCTGGACACTATTATAACGTCGTTTCTTTCAAAAAGTGACGAGGTCGCACTATGCCTGAGCTTATCTATTTCATCATTTACGAGTGCGTCCTTTTCTATATATAAATCTCTGCCCGGTATATACGCCTCGGGCTTGTAATAATCATAATAGGATACAAAAAACTCAACGGCATTCTCGGGAAAAAGTTCGCGAAATTCGGAGCATAACTGTGCCGCCAACGTTTTATTATGTGCCAAAACAAGAGTAGGCTTATTTACTTTTGCAATAATATTTGCCATTGTAAAGGTCTTACCCGAACCTGTTACGCCAAGCAACGTCTGTTTTTTCATACCGTTTCTTATTCCCGCAACAAGCTTTTCTATGGCTTCGGGCTGATCACCTGTTGGCTTGTAATTCGATACAAGTTTGAATTTATTGTCCATCATACGCCTACCCCCTTTATCTTTTCGTCTTCTTAGATTTTATAACACCTAAATATTATTGTCTCCCCATTTTTGAAAAAACATATATCCCTTGTATTATATCACAAACAATTTTTAATGTAAAGAACATTGTATATGAAAGATTTTTCCTTTATTACATACTGTTTTCCTTGCGGTATTCCCCCGGTCGTTTCCCTGTCCTTTTCATAAACAAAGTAGAAAAATAATGCTCGTCATATATACACAGTTTTTCCGCTATCTCTTTTATAGGTAGCCCTGTCTCAGAAAGAAAAGTCTTTGCCGCCTCAATCTTCATATTTATCAAGTCTTCATAAGGGGTTATTCCATACTTTTTCTTATACAGCCGTATGGCATTTGACTTTGACATATTTATTTCTTTCGCAAATTCATCAAGGCTAAGCTTCTTGTAAACATACGAAGACATTATCCTTTTCATTCCTAAATCATCTTCTTCTAACCTTATGCTTTGCATTGCCGTTATGCCCACTATTCTGTGCAGTCTATCCGCTATTTTAAAAGCAGTCTCATCTGTCAGATTGGTTTCTTTCGTCAACTCAAGCAATTC
>JAFQOB010000172.1 GCA_017395725.1 Clostridia bacterium | reverse complement strand
CAGAACCATATTTTTCTATGAAGTCTTATCTTCTTTATACGTTTATGTTCGACTATGTAAATATATGCTGCAGTAATTATACCCGAAATATACGAGGTTATTGTCCAAGTAAACATAAAGAACGCCAACCAAAGAGCCGCATTTAAGGCACTTTCATACGAAGGAGTAATATCCAACCCTCTAAATATATCTTTCCAATCAAAAGCCCAATTTACAACACCGTTAATCTTAAATCTTACGATATATCCCGCAGCGCCAATCCCAAAAACTTTACCTGCCTTTACTATCAACAAAACTCGCAATATATACAATATAACTTTTCTGATAGAAGAAACAAGGGAATTCGGGAAGACTACGGTCAACATATCAAAAGACATAAAACGAAGTCTTATATTATCGTATATTTTTTTCCACAAAGGCTTGTCTATTGGTTTGCCTTCAGCTGTTTTGTTAGCCATTCCGCCGGTTATAAAAATATGGCTAAAAAGCTGAGGTCCCGTCTCTGCAAATGCTTGCAAGTGACCTTTCGCCCATCTTATTCTCTGACGCATAACCATTTTCATATCTACAGGCTGTTCGTCAAAAAATTCAGCTTCGTTATTATAAGAAATCTTATACCCCTTAGCAACTGCATCTGCACAAAAGGCTCTGTCTTCGGTAAGACTCGTATAATTCCAACCGTCTTTTAGTAATTCACTTGCAAAAAGGAAGCCTGTCCCCTGTATTCTCGTAGCAAAATGGAACAAAGAACGTGCACGGTGCTCGTTTCTTACAGTTCTGAGCCAGTGAACACCGTAAGATGCAGAAATCCAGTTATCGTCAAAATTCTTGGTGTTTCTGTATGACGTAACAATCTTTTCACCCGCATCAAATGCATTATTCATATGAGACATATAGTCGTGCTTTAAAAGGTTATCTGCATCAAAAATTAAATACCCCTCATAGCTATCTATTCCATAATCCTTGCGAATGTTTTCAACAAGAAATTGCAGAGCGAATCCCTTAGTACAATGCTTTTTATCAAAACGCTCATAACAAACAGCTCCGTAGCTTCTCGCGACCTCAGCCGTATTATCAGTACAATTGTCGGCAACTACAAAAATATCGATAAGCTCCGATGGGTAATCCTGTTTTCTGATACTGTCAACAAGATTACCTATAACAGCCGCCTCATTTCTCGCAGCAACAAGAATAGCGTACTTATGATAATTGTTTGACTTCTTAAACTTCCTTGTAAAGAATACACCTGTAATTTTATATATATTTCTAAAAAGATATAGGGACGATATTACTTTCCAAATGCCATTTACAACCGCAATTAAAGCGGAAACAATGTTAACAAACGTCGGTCTCTCCCCCTTTTTTGACAATGTTGAGAATTATTCTACCACATTTGACAAAAAATATCAACCTTTTTTACGTTTTTTAACATTTACAAAACATTTTTGGAAATCAATGAATCTCTTTTTTGATATTCAAATAATCGGAAAGCAGCTGTCCAACATAGGAAAACACGTCTGTATTTTTTTCAAGTTTACAGCTAACGTAAGGCTTAGACCCCAGATTCATTAAAATTTTGCCCTTATTTTGAGCCGCTAAGTACGTCCATGCTGCCGCATCCATTTCATAGGGATAAATTAAAACGTTTGCGGTTCTTCTTTCTATCTTGCTTATACCTGCATCACTTGCCTGTTTTCTTAATAATGCAACCTTCAAAAGCTCGAGTACACTTTTAGGCAGGTCTCCATATCTGTCAAGCAACTCGTCTGTTATATCTTGCATATCAAGCTGATTCTCTATAAGCGCTATCTTTTTGTATACGTCAATCCTCTGAGAAGCTACTTTTATATAACTTTCGGGAATATAAGCGTTTACATTTAAATCTACAGCACATTCTTTCTTAACCTTGGGGCTTTCGCCTTTTTCTTCGAGAATGGCTTCGTTAAGAAGCTTCATATACATATCGTAACCAACGGTCTGTAAATGACCGTGCTGTTCTGCCCCCAAAATATTACCTGCACCTCTTATTTCAAGGTCACGCAAAGCCACCTTAAATCCGGCGCCGAATTCTGTATATTCTTTTATTGCAGATAACCTCTTCGTCGCAATTTCCGTCAACGCTTTACCCTTAGTAAACGTAAAATATGCATAAGCACGTCTGCTGCTTCTTCCGACTCTGCCTCGAATCTGATGAAGCTGAGCCAAACCAAACTTGTCGGCATTTTCTATAATAAGAGTATTTGCATTCGGAACGTCAACACCGCTTTCAATTATGGTTGTGGAAACAAAAACGTCTATTTCACCCTCAACAAGCGAACGCCAAAGCTCACTTATGGTTTCTTTATCCATTTTACCGTGAGCAATTGCAATTCTTGCATCGGGTGCCATAGCCGCCACTCTACGCGCAGCATAATCGATAGTCTCAATATTATTGTGCAAATAAAACACCTGACCGCCTCGGCGCAATTCTTTCTTTATAGCCTCGGCTATAATAAGCTCATCATATTCAAGAACGTATGACTGTACAGGCAGTCTGTCACCGGGAGCCTCTTCAAGCACGGACATATCTCTTATTCCACTCATTGCCATATTGAGAGTTCTCGGGATAGGGGTTGCAGTTAACGTCAAAGCATCAATATTTTTTGTCATCTGCTTTAGTTTTTCTTTATGTGCAACACCGAATCTTTGCTCTTCATCAATAATAACAAGACCCAAATCCTTAAATTCAATATCCTTACTGAGCAATCTGTGGGTACCGACTACAATATCCGTTTCTCCGCGTTTTATTCTTCTGACGGTTTCCGCCTGTTGTTTTGGAGTTGAAAACCTTGAAAGCATATCTATTTTAACAGGAAAACCGCGCATACGTGCAGAAATTGTCTGAAAATGCTGCAAAGCCAATATAGTCGTAGGCACAAGTATCGCCACCTGTTTTGAACTGTTAACAGCTTTAAAAGCCGCACGTAAAGCAACCTCGGTTTTGCCAAAACCCACGTCTCCGCAAAGCAATCTGTCCATAGGATAAGCTTGCTCCATATCGCTCTTTATTTCATTAATAGCCGCAAGCTGTCCGTCTGTTTCTTCATATTCAAATCCCGACTCAAAATCAGCCTGCATAGCATCATCTTTATCAAATGCTATACCTTTTTTTCTTAATCTCTCGGCATAAAGCTCAATAAGCTCTTTCGCCATATCTTTAGCGGCTTTTTTTACCTTTGTTTTTGCTTTATACCACTCGGTACCGCCCATTTTTGACAGCTTTAAAGTACCGTCTTCCGCCCTTGCACCTATATATTTTGCAATACAATCAAGCTGAGTACAGGGCAAATAAAGCATATCGTTTCCGGAATACAGTATTTTTACAAAATCCTTTGTAATTCCGTCAAGTGTAAGGGTGTGTAGTCCAAGATACTGTCCAATACCGTGTGTATCGTGTACAACGTAATCCCCTTCAACAAGGTCGGCATAGGAAAGTATTTTTTCCTGTGCGCTCTTTTTATTAGCCTTCTTCTTTTTCTTCTTATAAGCATCCTTTATATTAAGTCCTGAATTTGCCCTTAGAGAAAGGCAAACAAACTTTGATACCGTAAGCTCAAAACCACCAACAACGCAATCGTTTACAATACAAGGCAATCCTTTTGTTAAATCGGTTCCCTCTTTTAAGCCTGTTATTGCACCGACGCCCGCATCGGACAGCATATTCAGAAGTGTCTTTGTTTTTTGTTCGCTCTCGGTCAAGATAACTATTTTATATCTGTTTTGTATATAAGAGGAAAGGTCTTCAAGCAACAGTGAAAAGTTTTCAAAATATGATACAGTCTGCTTGGTTATGAAACTGTAAACACCGGAAAGCTTTTTTCCGCCCATAGAGCTAAGAAATGTGTCCGTAAACAAAGTCGGTGTTTTATCGGTATGATACTCAAAATCATCAATACCTTTTGCATATTCAGCATATTTTGACGGAACACTGCCTATTTCTACAAGCTCGGTTACGTTTTGGCTTTCGTGCCATTCAAAAGACTTAAGTCTGTCGTTAACTCCGCTAAAGGAATGAACTATGCAAAAATAATCAGACATATAGTCAAGCAAAGTTTCTTTTTCGGGATATATCAAAGATATATACTTATCGGCAAAATTACACTCGTTACCCGATATAACCGTTTCATATTCTTCCTTGACAGTATCCTCGGCAGGAGTACCGCCTATTTTCTTTAGATGAGAAGACAACGCTTTTTTAAGTTCTTCCCTCTTATCTTTTGAAACGATAACCTCTTTGGCAGAAATAATCTTAAATGAATTTATAAGTTCAAGTTTTCTTTGAGACAGAACGTCAAAAGTCCCCATCTGCTCAATATCCGTATCAAAAAAATCAATTCTGACAGGATTATCACAGCAAGGGGAAAAAACGTCGAGTATACCTCCTCTGACAGAATACTGACCTATACTGTCAACCATATCTACGTGAGAATATCCGTTTTCTTCAAGAAAGCATGTAATATCTTTTAAATCATAGGTCTTGTCAATATCAATAACCAAACAAGATTCCTTTAAACGAGCTTTCGGCACAGTATACTGCAAGGCGGCATCGGGGGTTGCAAGAACCACGTCAAACTCTCCCTCGGCTACAGTATACAAAACGTTTAAACGGTCATATTCATACTCGTGAGAAGCGGTTATATTGTGGAATACCAAATCTCTGTACGGGTATATTAAGCACTTCTTACCGCATGATTCAAATGCATTTTTTAGCCTATGCTGTGTTTTTTCATCGGGACAAACAAGCAAAACACCTTTGTTTGTATTTTGCTTTATGTCAGAAATCAATTCAGTATAAAAGGCTTCTGCCGCCCCCTCGCTCAGTCCTGTTACAGACATTGGGTGAGGACGTTCCGAAGTTATTTGAGTAAGTGCATTTGAAAGTATACTCTTGTATTCTTTTTCGTTTTTAATTTGTTGTGTTATTATACTCATATCAGTTATATGTTCCCATCGCCTGTTCTGTCTTACCTTCAATCATAAGAGACAGCGCAGGATAAACATTTTCTATACACTTAAAGGTCGCCTCTTGGTCTTCCTTAGCAATATTGCCAAGCACCCAATCGGCTAAATCGTATTCGGGATTAGGCTTAGCACCAACTCCGATTTTTATTCTCGGAAATTCATTTGAGTTCAAATGATATATGATGCTTTTTATTCCGTTGTGTCCGCCGTCGCTTCCCTTTTGTCTTATGCGCATTTTTCCGGGAGACAGGGATATGTCATCATAGATTACTATTACGTTTTCAACGGGAATCTTATAAAACTCAACAGCATCTCTTACCGCTTCTCCGCTGTTGTTCATAAAGGTCTGAGGCTTCATAAAAAGAACTCTCTTCCCCGCAAATTCACTGTCGGCAACAAGTGCTTTAAATTTTGATTTTGTTATCTTTATCCCGATTTTTTCCGACAGATAATCAAGAGACATAAAGCCTATATTATGCCTTGTACGAGCGTACTTTTCACCGGGATTACCCAAACCGACAACGAGATGTGTTACGTTGCCGGCGGGAATGTCGTTTTTCTTTTCAATCTGCTTAAACAAATCAAATATATTACTCATTTTAACTTTCCTTCCGAGCGTTTTTTATCCGCCCAGCCTTCTTTTGTTGTCTGTGTTGCTCTTGCTATTCCAAGACTTCCGGCAGGTAGGTCTTGGGTTATGGTTGAACCCGCCGCAGTAAATGAACCGTCTTCTAAGGTAACAGGTGCTACAAGATTTGTGTTACAGCCTATAAAGACGTTGTTGCCTATAGTGGTTCTGTGCTTGTTTTTTCCGTCATAATTACAGGTTATTGTTCCGCAACCGAAATTAACCTTACTTCCGACGTCACTGTCGCCAATATAAGTCAGATGCAATGCCGCTGTGTTTTCTCCAATATTTGAATTTTTAACCTCTACAAAAGCACCTATTCTTGTTCCCGATTCAATCTTGCTTCCGACTTTTATGTGAGCAAACGGCCCCGCAGATGCTCCGTCTTTAAGCTCGGAATCATATATATGCGAAGATAATACCTTGCAACTGTTTCCCACTTTGCTGTTAGAAATTACAGAAGATGGTCCAATAATACAGTTTTCACCAATTTCACTGTTTCCTCTTATTTCAGTTGAGGAGTGAATTTCCGTTCCTCTGCCTATTTTAGCAAAGGGAGAAATAACGACACCGTCAACACTTGTAAAAAGAACCCCGTTGCCAATGTGTTTGTATATTATTTCCATTCTGACTTTTTCAGATTCTTCAAAAAAGTCATAGTAGCTTTTTATTGTCCTGTGTTTTATTATTTTAACGTTGTCGGATTCTTTTTTTACAAAGCGAATCAATGTTTCTTCGCCGTCGCCTATCTCAACTACGTCATATTCGGAAAGAGCGTTTTTAGCATCGTTTATAATATTTTCACTAACGCAAAATGCCATAGGAGATGCTGTACAGGATATGTTTTCCGGCAGTTCTCCCACCTTTGCCTCGACATGCAAAAAAAGCGGCTCATTACAAACTGTAGCATTTGAAAACTCCGCTAAACTCGTTGTGTTAAATTGTACTTTGTTCATAAAAATATCCTTTCTGTTCCCCTCGGGTGTAATTATACTACTTTTATATTCAAAAAATCAATAGGATTTGCTCAAATTATCGTCCAGTAATTGTATATTTTTTCGTTATATCTACCAAAATATTAAAAACTTTGTAAAAAATGTGAAAAAAGTATGGAAATTTATATTTTAATATGATAGAATATGGGTTGGTCAAATAGCAAATACAAAAATATTAATATACTATGGAGGTACTTTGAAATGGCAAAGAAGTATTGTTACCTTTTTAAAGAAGGTAATGCAAAAATGCGTGAACTCCTCGGTGGTAAGGGTGCTAACCTTGCTGAAATGACACAGCTCGGTCTTCCCGTTCCTCAGGGCTTCACTATCTCAACAGAAGCATGTACTCAGTACTATGAAGACGGCAGAAAGATCAACGCTGATATTCAGGCTGAGATTATGCAGTACATCGACAAGATGGAAGAAATTACAGGAAAGAAATTCGGCGATGAAGAAAATCCTCTTCTCGTTTCCGTACGTAGCGGCGCT
>JAFQOB010000171.1 GCA_017395725.1 Clostridia bacterium | reverse complement strand
TATACGGACAATACTGCAGAAAACGGAAAAATATATGGCTACAAGGTTACTTCCGTTTTAGGAAGAAAAGAATCCGAGGGCTGTTTATCCGAAAAGATAAAGTATACAAACGCCCAAAACAACACAGTTCAAACGCCCTTAGTTCCGACTATATCGTCTATAACCAATCTCGACAAACACACAAGCGTTATACTGTTTGATTCAGCCAATAAGGACTGCACTTACAGAATAATGAGGTCAGAAACACAAGACGGTCCTTTTACAGTAATCGGCGAAACCGCAGAAACGGCATTTTACGATACGAGCCTTTTAGACGGCGAAGAATATTTTTACACCGTTTCTGCAGTAAACAGCGACGTTGCATCAGATGCATCAACACCTCAAAAGACAGGTACAAACGCCCTTGATGTTTTCAGTGCCCCCGTTTTGATGTACCACCAATTTTTAACCCCCGAAGACGTGGAGAACGGTGTTAATTTTGGTGAATATGCAATTTATGCAAGTGATTTCGAGCAAGATTTACAGTGGCTTCAAAAGAACGGTTATACCACAATAACAACAGCAGAACTGATGCAATATATGAAGGGTGAAGCAACGCCCCCCGAAAAACCTATTATATTAACCATTGACGACGGATATCGCGGTGTATATCTCAACGCTTTTCCGTTATTGCAAAAATATAATATGAAGGCTGTTTTTTCTGTAATAGGCGACAGAATAGACGCAGCAACCCTTGAAGACGTTGAAGCTCTTCACAAGGATAGACTTTATTGCAACTGGGACGAACTTGCAGTAATGCAAAAATCGGGATATATGGAAATAATCAGCCATACAGCCACCTTACACAATGACGAAGATATGACAAACGTAAGACGAGGAGCAAACTGTGCTGTGGGCGAAAGCGAAGAAAGCTTTTATATGGCTGCCCTTCCCGATTATGCGAACATATCAAAGAACTTTAAGAAATATTTTGGATATACGGCTTATTCAATGTCCTACCCCTACTCTTCACGAAGCATAACCTCGGACAGAGTATGGATGAAGTGCGGATATAATATTCTTTATGCCGGAAACAGCGGAGAGGCACGAAAGGTTGCAAACAATTATCTTGCCGTCGGTGCAGGTATTACACGCGATTCGGCAGTATTAAGACGCGTAGCCCGTATGAACGGAACATATATTTGGGAGTACGTAAAGGATTATTATTAAAAATAAACAGAGGTGATAACGGTGAAAAAAAGAATAATCGGTATTATAGCGTGTCTTTTGGGACTCGTTATCGCTTTTGGCATTACGTATTTAAGACGCGATGAACGCAATAGATATCACCAGCACATAGAAGCTGCGGAAAAGGAAAGCTGTAATCATACAGATTCCGTTTTATGTACGCACTTACCATTAATACAGATTAATACAAACGGAAAAGAGATACCGGGACTTCCCTTATACGGCGAAGACGGACACAGAATCGGTTACACAACGACGGAAGACGGACAGACCGAGCTTTTATGCAACGTTCAAGTTGTAGACAACACCGCAACCAATAACCACGTTGCCGATGAACCCACCATAGACAGCAAAGCAAAGGTACGTGTACGCGGTAATTCGTCAAGACTTTTTGACAAAAAGGGCTACAGCATAACCCTTGTTACCGAATCGGGAGAAAACAATCCAAAGAACATGATGGGAATGGACTCACATCACGAGTGGGTACTTCACGGGCCTTATCTGGATAAGACTCTTATACGCAATTATATGTGCTATAACATTGCGGGTGAGATTATGGATTACGCTCCCAACGTACGTTTTTGTGAAGTATTGATAAACGGCGAATACAACGGTCTTTACCTTATGACAGAGACTATTACTGCAGGTAAAGAGAATGCAAGACTTGAAATATCGGTAGACAAGAAAGATAACTCATATTCGGGATATATTTTACGTCTTGACAGAGGCAGTGATAATCCGCTAAAAAATATCGAGCCGTTTTCTTTGTATTCGGAACGTGTGTCAAACGGAAATATAAATATCGTATATCCCGGTGCATCAAATCTTAACGAAGAGCTGTCCGAAAGCATAAGACAGGATTTTTCGAATTTTGAACATATGCTTTACACCTTTGACTTTGACCATTCCGAGTACGGATATTCGAAGGTAACAGACGTTGATTCGTTTGTCAATTATTTTCTGATGAATGAGTTTACTTGTAACTATGACGCAGGTACGTACTCTACGTATATTTATAAGGGTATAGACAGCAAGTTCCGTATGTGCGTATGGGATTACAACAACGCTTTTGACAACTATCAGGAACAGGCAGTAGATATGGAAATGTTTACAGTTCAGGAATGTCTTTGGTTCTTTATGATGATAAAGGACGAAGATTTTACCGACGCTGTCATAAAGCGATACCGCAGTCTGCGAAAGACTTATTTCAGCGAAGAGTATCTTTATAATTACATAGACGATACTTTAGAATATCTCGGAAGTGCAGTTGACCGTAACTACGAAAAATGGGGTTACGTTTTTGAATCGGACAACAATCTTTTATACCCCGTTACACGAAACACCCGAAGCATTGACGAAGCTGTTTCGCAGTTAAAAGATTTTATTTCAAGACGAGGAAGCTGGTTAGACGAGAATATTGAGACACTCCGCCAATATTCCGCCCACTCAAAGACCAAGCTTAATAAAGAACACACCCGATAGAAAGGAGCAGTTAAATGAAAAAATTTATTATCACTGTATGCTGTATAGTGGTATGTGTACTGCTGTTTGACTATCTGCATTACTATAGAGGGTTATACGTAGATTTATCGCCAAACGAACCCGTAACCACCTTTATCCGTACAGAAAATGACAAGATATTTTTCGACCGAGGAAACGGCTTTGAAGAATTTGAAATAAAGGGAGTCGATATAGGTTCGGGCGTTCCGGGCGAATGGTCAACAGACTTTTCTGCTACAAAAGATGAATATATGCGTTGGTTCAAGCTTATTCAGGAAATGGGAGCTAACACGGTTCGTATTTATACCATAAACAACGATACTTTTTACAATGCGTTTTACGAATACAATAAGGACAACCCAAATCCGCTTTATCTTTTACACGGCGTATGGGTAAACGACTATCTTTACCATTCGGCAAGAGATGCATTTGACCCTGAGCTTTTAGATACGTTTATTTTTGACTGTAAGATGATGATAGACGTTATACACGGAAACAGAAAGATTCAGCTTGGCAGACTTGCATCTGCGGGACACGGAACTTACAATAAAGATATTTCAGAATGGGTAATCGGCTATATCCTCGGCGTTGAGTGGGAAGACGTTACCGTTGTTTACACAAACGAGAAGTTTAAAAATAACGATAATTATAATTCATATTACGGAAAATATATGTATTCTACCGCCGAAGCATCGCCCTTTGAGGCTATGTTGGCTCAGGTGGGAGACGAGATAATCGAATACGAGACAGAGCGTTACAAAACACAAAAGCTTGTTGCTTTTTCGAACTGGCCAATAACGGACCCCTTTGAATATCCACAATATATGGTAGACTTTTTCAACAAGTGTGCAAGTGTTGACGTTGAACATATAGGCTGTACCGAAGCATTTTTGTCGGGACAGTTTGCATCTTACCACATATATCCCTACTACCGTGATTATCTTGCATACGTGAAAGATTATACAGAGCTTTCATTTAAGGTTGACCTTGCTTCTTGTTACAAAGACGGCGTGCTTAATACTTATAAGCTATACTTGAAAGCTATTGCCGACCACCACAAGATTCCCGTAATAATATCAGAATTCGGCGTACCCACAGGACGTGGTATTGCTCACGTTGACATAAATACGGGACGTAATCAAGGACATATGTCAGAGCTTGAACAATGCGATGCCCTTGTAGAGTGTTACAATGACATAATAGAGGCGGGTTGTGCCGGTTCATGCCTTTTCTCGTGGCAAGACGAATGGTTTAAAAGAACGTGGAATACAAACTACGCTGTTGATTTTATGCGTACACCCTATTGGTCGGACGTACAGACAAACGAGCAGTATTTCGGCGTATTGTCATTTGACCCCGGAGAAGAAGAGTCCGTTTGCTATATAGACGGCGACGTTTCCGAGTGGACGGAAAAGGACCTTGTAATAAAGAATAACAATATGACTCTTTCAATGAAATATGATGAAGCGTACGTTTATTTTCTCGTAAAGAAAGACAAGCTTGATTTTGACAATGAGACAATATACATACCGATTGATACAACACCAAAAAGCGGAAGCAGTTATTGCGAGAACTATGGACTGTTGTTTGACAGAGCTATAGATTTTGTTATTGTAATAAACGGCAAAGAGAACAGTAAGCTTCAGGTTCAGGAGCGTTACGAGGTTTTACGAGCCAATTATTCAAAAGAGGTTTACGGCTTTGATACATACGTTAAGGGAAACGTACCCGACAAGGACTCGCCGTTGTTTGTTGACGTAAACCTTATATTGCAAATGACACAGCTTATAAACGGACAAAAGGTAGCAGAGGCAGAAGTATTCCCGACGGGAGTATTGACGTACGGAATATCAAATCCAAAAATCCAAAACTACAATTCCCTTTCGGACTTTGTACATAAGGGAGACTATATTGAAATAAGAATACCTTGGCAGTTGCTTAATTTTTCCGACCCATCGAAATTGCAGATACACGACGACTATTATGACGACAATTACGGAATTGAGGCCATAAATATTGATAAGATGTACGTTGGTGTATGCCAAGGCAATGAAACACGCAGAACTCATTTGGAAAAGGTAGAAATGGAAGGCTGGGAAAACGACGTTACCTTCCACGAAAGGTTAAAGCCCGCCTACTACGCTATGCAAAAAATATGGAGGAACAAAGATGAAGGTTGAAATACTGATCTATTCATACCTTGCAGTATGCACGTCTATGATCATATTCAACATTGTTTGTATATTCGTATTTCGCAAAAAAGACAAGAATATCCAAAAGCGAAGCATTGACTTTACCGACATTATTGAAGAACAGCTGAATAAGGGAACGGTTGATGATGACCACAAGAAGTACCTTCAAAAGAAGTTAAGAAAAATCAATCATATGATGGCGCTTGACGAGACTTTAGAAAAGCTTTATTCTGACAGACCGTTGGAGGTACAAAAATATATTTCGGATTTAAGCTCGGTATTTGTTTATCTAACGATTAAATACAGCGAAAAGAACAGTATACAAGCCGCTTATTTCCCTTACATAATAAAAAAATATAAGGTTTTCAGAGGCGTTGCGATAAGCATTGTAATAGAGTCCTTAACAGTGCTTGTAAAGGATACGAATTTATACTGCAGAGAGAATGCACTTCAGGCGCTTTATTCAATCGGCGATGCTGACAGCGTTGTAAACGCCCTCAAAATAATAGATAAAAACGGCAGCTTTCATCACACAAAAATGCTTACAGACGGAATGTTGACTTTTTCGGGAGAAAGAGAAGCTCTCGACAAAAAGCTTTGGGAGAGCTTTAATGTATTTTCAATTCCTTTGAAACAGGCAATTCTTGATTATTTTCGATTTAGTTCAGACAGACACTCGGAAAAAATTATGAATATAATGATTGACGAAAAACAAAATCAGGAATTACGTTTCAGCGCCATTCGCTATTTTGCAAAATACAAATACGAAAAGGCACTTCCCTATCTGTATGAATTCGCATCAAAGGATTCTCCTATCTGGGAATATAAGGCGATAACTGCCACAGCCTTGGGAAACTATCCCTCGGAAAGAACCGAAGAATTATTAAAGGAAATGCTTTGCAACCTGAACTGGCACGTAAGGTACAATGCCTCGGACAGTCTTGAAAGACTCGGTGTAAAATACGAAGAGATGATAGATATTTTTGAAGGGCGCGACCGATATGCTTCAGAAATGCTTCGTTACCGTTTCGACCGCAAGAAATTAAAAGAAAAGGAGCTGACAACGGTATGATAGATCACGATACATTTATGATTGTAAAAACCGTACTTGATTTCATAAACGTTTTCTTTGTCATATATCTTATCGGATACTCTTCTTTTCTGTTTTTGGCAGTGGTAATAGGTTCTTCTGAGCTTTATAAAAAAAGACATCAGGAAAAATTAAAAAACACGTTACTGCAAAACTATTACGTTCCCATAAGCATTGTTGTTCCGGCTTATAACGAAGAGGTCACCGTAGTTGAAACAGTAAAATCACTTCTCGCTTTGGATTATAAGCTATATGAAATTTTAGTAATAGACGACGGTTCAAAGGACACCACGTCAAAAAAACTTATAGAAGCATTTAATATGCAACCCATACGCCGTCCCATTCACAGAAAGATTCCCTGTCAGCCCGAGGAATTTGTATATGAATCGGTTAGTGAAAAAGTCCCTCTTACTTTAATACGAAAGAAAAACGGCGGAAAGGCAGATTCAATCAATATGGGTATAAACGCTTGTAAATACCCTTATTTTATCTGTATGGATGCAGATTCGGTGTTACAATACGATTCACTAACCAAGATATCCCGCCCTCTTCTCGAGCAAGAAAATATAGTTGCCGTAGGCGGTGTGGTAAGACCTGCCAACAGCGTTACTTTGGAAAAAGGAAGAGTATTGGATTATCAACTGCCCAGCAATATACTTGCCTGTATGCAGGTGCTTGAATATGACCGTTCATTTCTTGCATCTCGAATTTTATTTGACAAATTCAACGGTTCTCTGATAATATCGGGAGCATTCGGTCTTTTTAAGAAGGATACAGTTATTGCCGCAGGGGGCTATGACCACTCGACGATGGGAGAGGATATGGAGCTTGTTGTAAAACTGCACGAATACTGCACAATGAACAACATTCCCTATTGCGTAAAGTACGCCACAGATGCAATTTGTTGGTCACAGGCACCGGAACGGCTGAAAGACTTGTGCAAACAAAGAAAGAGATGGCACTTAGGACTTTTCCAATCAATGTGGAAGCACAAAATAATGCTCTTTAACACTAAATTCGGTGCTGTAAGCTTTGTATCATTCTTTTATTTTTTGATATACGAATTACTTTCGCCCTTTATTGAAGTATTCGGCATACTGACAATGGTACTTGCCTTTTTATTTGATTTGATTAATATTCCGTTTATGCTTTTGTTTTTTGCGATATACGCTGTGTTTGGCTGTATATTAACTCTGACAGCCTTTTTCGCAAGAATACAGACTATCGACTTAAAAATATCTTTTAAAGATGCATTGAAAGCCATACTCTTATGCTTTTTTGAAATAACCTTTTTGAGATTTATTATGGCTTACGTAAGAGCGACAGCTTTTATAGGTTACAAAAAGAAAAAATTAAATTGGGGCAGAATTGAACGCAAGAAGATTAACGTAAAATAAGGAGCATTCAAAATGCAGAAAAAACTACTCAAAACCACCCTGTTCGGCTTTTCCAAAACCGAAGTATGCGAATATATCGCCAGAACGAACAGTGAATATAATGATAGAATAGAGGCTCTTATTGCCGAACACACAAAAGAAAAGAAAAATCTTTTGGAAGAGATTGCCGAGCTGAAAACTGAAATAGACAAATATAATAAGCTTAATGCCGATATTGCAGAAGCATTAACAGAAGCAAAAAAATACTCCGAAGAATTAAAGAAGAAGGCAGATGAAGAATACCAATCTGCAACAAAGGAATTAAACGAATTAAAAAGGGTCGAAACCGATAGGCTAAACAATTACAGAAAAGAGATTAAAACAATAAAAAACGAAATAGTAACGATTCTTTCAAACGTTGAAGGTAAATTAAGCGAAAAGAACCTACAAAGCGATGAGCTGATAAAAAAATACAGATCTGAAGAAGGAATAATTATATGAAAAGGCTTTTATTGCCATTAATACTGATAATCTGTTTTTTAGCTGTTCCCTTTCCCATAAATGCCGAAGTTATATCCACAAAGGAGCCGACGGCAAAAGATACTGTTTACGTTGCCGGAAATCCCGATATGTATCCGTTAGAATACTACAACGAAAAAACAAAGCGTTATGAGGGACTTCTGCCAAAAATATATGAGGATATAAGCAAGCAAACGGGACTTGATTTTTCGTATATTGCCGCTGACAGTAAAGACAGACAGAAAGAACTTGCCGACAATTTACAGGTTGAAATTGTGTCGGCATACAACAAGGGGGAAATTACCCCGCAAAAAGAAATTGAACTGTTTTCTTACGGTAAAGATAAAAAAAGCTATACGGCTTGTATAGGCTTTACAAAAATAATAAATCCCGAAGTATCCGCAGCGATAGAGGGGGCCATAACGAGCGTAGACAAAGATACGTGGCTTTCTGCCGCAATGGAGCTTGAGAACCAACCAAATGCTTTTAAAGCAATATTCTGGCTGATAGTTGCAGTATGTATATTATTACTCGGTATTGCTCTGCGGGTTATTTATATTATAAGAAAACGAAAGAAAATCGAAGCCAAAGATAAGACGAAAATGACCGACCGGTTGACAGGTATCGGTAATTTGAATTATTTTAAAGACTGCTATTCCAACCATATTTCAGAAGAGATGCGTCCTTTGTATTATGTTGCATACGTTGGAATTGACATAGAAAAAATTGAAACGTATTTCGGAACACCCGAATCCGAAGAATTACAAAGATATGCGGCGTCTGCCATAACCGAATCAATAAACGACAACGACTTTGCGGCAAGAATTGATAACGGAATTTTTGCCCTCTGCTATATGTGCCCCGACAAAGAACGTGCAATAACAACTGCAGAAGAAATAGTTAATAATTTAAATAAATACAATAATACCGCCGTTATAGATAATAACGTATTATTCCGTTGCGGTTTATTCCCGTTAGATAAGCAAAACATTACGCAAGAAACGGCAATATATAACGCCCGTCAAGGATATTTGTTTGCCGTAGACAATAAAAAAGACGTATTTTTATGCGACAAGACTGTGCTTGACAGAGTGTCTCTAAAAAGCCGATTGCAAAAAAAGATATCTTCTGCCATAGAAAATGAAGAATTTCATATATATCTTCAATTTATATTCAATCCCAAGACCAACAGATTTTGCGGAGCTGAAATACTTTCCCGTTGGCATGACCGCGAAGAAGGGGTACTCTCCCCCGCCAACTATATTGAAGATATGAAAGTGGCGGGAATGATAGACAGACTGGACTTCTACATTTTTGATAAGACCTGCAGACTTTTAAACGATTGGAACGGAACCGATTACGAGAAGTTATATCTTTCCTGTAACTTTACGAGAACCACACTTTCTTCCCCCGAGTTTTTTAAAATATTTGAAGAGACTTTATCAAAATACAAGTTCAACAGAAGCAATTTAATTATTGAATTAACCGAGGATTTTCTTGCTGATAACAATAATATTGCATACAAGAATATACAAACCATAAAAAGCTTAGGCTGTAAGGTTGCTCTTGACGATTTCGGAAGCGGCTATACTTCATTCAGCGACT
>JAFQOB010000013.1 GCA_017395725.1 Clostridia bacterium | reverse complement strand
CCTTTGAACCCCATGCCCCCAAAACGACCAAAGGTTTTCCACCTTTGGAATCTTCCTTGGTCTGTGCAAATTATTTATAAATGCATGGCGGGGATGTCTTTAAGTATTTGCTCGTCTTTAACAAAAATATCTAATAATTTTTCATATTCTTCTCCGCAAACTATTGACAAAGTAAATTGGATATATTATAATACAAACGAACACAAAAGTGTATCATTTGAGACAGTTTTCAAAAAAGGAGTGATGTTTTGGAAAAAGCAACAATAACGGAAATATTTTCAAATTCACCACTTTTTAGGTCGGCTATGCCAAGCACGGTCGAGTATGCAATCAGTCATTGCAGTATACGCGAAACTCAAAAGGGCGAAAAATTTGATACAGAACATTCAAGCCTTTTCATAATACTTGACGGTAGCGCGTCGGTTTACGGAGTTTCAAAAACACAACCGGTCATTTTGAATACGTTAAAAAAAGGCAGAGTATTCGGTATGGCATCACTATTCGGCGAAAAATGCTCGTCTACTTCAATTATCGCAAAAAACACCTGCACTTACGCCGTTATAACTCAAAACTGTATTGAAGAAATGCTGAAAAACGATATCGGCTTTACGAAAAATTATATTTGCTTTTTATCGGACAAAATTAGATTTTTAAACAAGAAAATCGCATTTTTTACCTCGGGAAGCACCGAAAAGAAGCTTGCGGGTTATCTTTTATCTTTACCGATAGAAAACAATAGTGTAAAAATCGAAATGAATATGACCAAACTTGCACAAAATCTTGATATAGGCAGAGCTTCACTTTACAGAGCCTTCGACTCTTTAGAGGAAAACTGTTTTATAACAAGAGAAAACAATACAATCAAAATTACTTCACCGGAAGAATTTAGAAAAATTTATGGAGAAACATTATGAAAAACACAAAATTATTAGCACTCACCTTAGCGCTGGTTATGGCGCTTTCCCTCTTCGTTTTTGCTTCGTGCGCAAACGAAAATCCCAATGTTAACGCAAATGAAACAAAGGGAAAAACCAAACAGGAAGAAACTCAAGCCGAAACAAAAGAAGAAGTAAAAGAAGAAAAGCCCGAAAGCATTCGCGTAATTACCCTTGCAGGACCTACCGGTATGGGTATGGCAAAGCTTATGGACGACGATACAAACAACAAAACTGCTTATAATTACGAATTTACCGTATCATCTGCACCCGACCAAGTAAGCCCAGAAATAATCAAAGGCAACTACGATATCGCGGCAGTTCCCGTAAATCTCGCATCAGTTTTGTACAATAAGACCGAAGGCAAGCTTCAGGTTGCGGGAATTAACACTCTCGGTGTATTATATATGCTCGAAAACGGAAACACAATCAACAGTGTAGCCGACCTGAAAGGCAAGACCATTTACGCAACGGGTCAAGGCTCTAACCCCGAATACGTTCTTCGCTACATTTTGACAAAGAACAACATTGACCCCGACAAGGACGTAACCATAGAATTTCTTGCAGAACACGCAGAACTTGCTACCAAGCTTAAAAACAATTCCGTAGCAATCGGTATGCTCCCCGAGCCTCAGGTAACGGCAGCAACTACCGGCAGCCAGGTAAGAATCGCCCTTGACTTAACAAAAGAATGGGATAAGGTTTCCGAAGACAAGCTCGTTCAGGGTTGTATCGTAGTTAGAAAAGAATTTGCAGACAAGTACCCTACTGCCCTTGCTAAGTTCCTTGAAGAATACAAGAATTCAGTTGACTTTGTAAACAACAACGTTGACGAGGCATCAGCACTTATTGAAAAGGCAGGAATAATACCTAAAGCAGCCGTTGCAAAGAAAGCAATCCCCAACTGCAATATCTGCCTTATTACAGGAGATGAAATGAAGTCTTCCGTTTCTCAGATGTTGAAAGTTCTTTTTGATGCAAATGCGGCATCTGTTGGCGGAAAACTCCCCGATGATGAATTCTATCATTAAGAAAGTACCAAAATTCGCAAGGACTTTAATCGTCCTTGCGTTTTGGGTTATAATATGGCAAATAATTGCCGTAAAGGTTGATTCAGCCGTATTGGTTTCCTCTCCTGCCGAGGTCTTCAAACGCTTGATTCAGCTTATGGGTGAAAAAGAATATTACGTCATTATATCAAGCTCGGTACTGCGTATACTTTCAGGCTTTCTTATTGCCGTAGGAATTGGTACTATTCTTGGCATAATTACCGCAAAAGTAAGAATACTTGACGAAATTCTTTCCCCTGTTCTTTCCATAATAAAAGCAACACCGGTAGCATCATTTATTATATTAGCATTGGTGTGGCTTAACAAAGAAACTATTCCCTCTTTTATATCATTTTTGATGGTTCTTCCCATAATACACGGCAACGTTTGCGAGGGGTTAAAAAATACTCCCACCGACCTTATAGAAATGTCAAGGATATATAACCTTTCATTTAAACAAAAGCTTACAAAGCTGTATTTGCCCTCTATTCTTCCCTATTTTTCAGCGGGATTCAAGACTTCCCTTGGGCTCGCGTGGAAAGCGGGGGTTGCGGCAGAGGTTCTGTCATTCCCTAAAAACTCTATAGGCAAACAGCTTTATGAAGGCAAAACCTATCTTGAAACGGTAGACGTATTTGCGTGGACATTGACAGTTATAGTAATAAGCGTAATACTTGAATTTTTGCTTATGGAAGCATTCAAGAAACTTACCGCACGCAAAAGGGGGGCTAATAATATATG
>JAFQOB010000170.1 GCA_017395725.1 Clostridia bacterium | reverse complement strand
GCAACGTCCATAGCCGCGGGCATAGAGGCTCGCTACGTGGTTGTAGATGGCTCTCCGCTGGCACCTTGTGACGTCGAGCAGGTCGTTGTTTAGTAGGTATCCGATGAGGCGTTCATATCGACGCGACGGAACAGTTGATGTTTTCTATGATAAAGATAAACCGTCAAGATGTGCTATTCAACTATTGGGAGGTTAATGCGTATGAAGAAAAAAATAATCAAATACACTCTTATAATTGTTGTTGTACTTGGCCTTATATGGTCTGCAATGGTTATAATCGACTATAATCGTTCAAAGGATTTGAAAGAACCTCTTTTTGCAATAAGTACCGCCCGCGACCAAAACGGTAATGGATATTACAAGTGCTTGGGATATGAAATATATGCACGTGCCTATCCTTTTAATGGCAAAGATTATGTTTTATATGATATGCAATTTCACTTGCTTGGAGGAACAGCAAAACCAAAAATGACAATTTCTTTTGCTTCCTCTCATGCTTATTTACAGCTTGGAGAAAGTAAAGAGAAAGTTTTTGATTATATAGAGGCTCTTGAATATATAACACCTGAAAAATCAGGAAAACAGGAAATATACACCGAACACGCTAACATTGACGGAGCAAAGGTTATTCTTAAACTTGTATTTTACAATGATGTATTATCAGGTTTTGAATATGAATATGATAATGTCGATGTTGCCTATAAAGAGGCTGAAAGATTACGTCGTGATTTAGAATTGACTTTCGGCGAGAAAACTACATATCCCGGAATGGTACAAACAAACAAAGACTATTTTGACAACATAAAAAGTGTTTCAGACCTCAAAAACCAATACACATATTATGAAGATTGGGAAGCTGTATTCGAGGACGAAAAACAGGAAAATATAAACAAAATGTTAGCAGGCAAAGACTATTCAAGAGTTGATATTCATTTTGAATTGTCCGTAATTGATGAAAACAAAGCAATATTATCAACAAGATATGTTGCTTTGCCTTAAAAGGAGGTTAATGCGTATGAAAAAGTTAATTAGTTTTATCAGCATAACAATCCTTTTGCTTTCCTTATCGGTTACAGTATTTGCCGGAAGCGTGCCGGAGGATTTATTACACTATGACGGAGCTCAAATTTTTTTCGGTGAGATACTTTCTTATTCCGAAAACGGGGCTGTCTCCGTTTCTCCTGTAAAGAAAATTAAAGGAGATGTAAACACAGGAACAAAACAAAATTACAGTAATGCAAATGCAGTTGGCGATATTGACGTTAAGCCCGGTAATGTTTATTTGATTACATACTTTGACGAGAACAACCCAACAGATATTTTTGAGGTTACAAGCTACGACACCAAAACATTAAAATTGAAAAATGTTGAGGGTGATATGTGGGAACGCTTTGAACAATACTTAAATGACGGAGAATATGAAAAAGCCGAACAAGAAAGAATTGATAAATTAAATGCTGCTCTCACAGAAGAAGGCGAAGAAATTTCTTTAACAGCTCTATTAGAGGTTGACAAGGATAAATGCGACAAAATAGAATTTCGCCCCAATGGAACACAAGAAGGCTATGAGATTGACAAAGAAAAGTTTTTCAAACTGGCTGATAAAATATATCTGAAAGATATAAAAAATACTTTGGCTACAAATGATGATGGCTTTGTCATAACTGCCTATGAGGGAGATAAAACATATAGTGTGTTTATGTGGGATAAATGCAAAGTTGAGGGCTCCCGTACAGCAATGTATAGTGCTCTGACTGGTGATTATATAATTAAGGCAGCAGACTATGAAAAGCTAATTGAGCTTTTCCCCGAAGAAGCACAGCCTAATCTTCCGAAACTAAAAAGCGCTTATGCAAATTTTGTTTATTGGGTGATTGATAACCCGACATTGGCCTACACAATCGGAGCATTGATTTTAATTATCTTGGTCGGAGCTATCGGCTTTGTAATCGGATATAAAATCAGGAAGAAAAAAGCAAGGAGGTAAACACTATGAAGAAAATAGTATCGGTTATATTATCCCTCGTAATGCTACTGTCTATGACGAGTGTAGTTTCAGCAGACAATAATGATTTTGTTATAACAAACAACGACGAGCAACTGTTGTTCTCAAATGAACTTATTTATCAAGACGATATGTTGTATGTTCCATTTGAAGAATTACTAAAAATACTCGAAATTTCCGTTTGGAGCAAATGGAACATTAAAGGTGATATGCTTTCATTCTGTCTTGAAGAAGGCGCTGACACCTACAATATGGAAATAGATAAAAAAGAAATTCTGATAAATTATCCTGTTCCCGGAAACAGTACAGGAGAAAATATCAATCCTCCGATAGAAACACAGTATGCACCTATTAGGCATAACGACGTTTTCTATATACCTTTTGAGTATATTGACTACCTCTTTAATATTCCCTTTGGGGACAAATACAAAATCGAATACTACAAGATAAATTATGATAGTTATACTGTGTATATTGATGATGTAGTGGCTGATATTGATATTGAAAAGCATAAAGGGCTTCCCGTTCTTCCCCTTAAAGAGCTTTGCGACTATTTAGGATATGTTCTTGTTGAGGAAGCTGACGGAAAGGTTACTATCACAGAGGGTGAAAATTGCAAACATAATGGCCCTGTGAAAATCGAATTTACAATAGGTGATTCTTTCATCACTCATACATCAAGACTTGACTATGTGAATAAAACAGAAACATTCCCGAAAGAGCCAATTACAATTAAAATCGGTGAAGAAATATACATACAACCTTACTATTTCAGTCGTGTTTTCGGAACAAAAAATGTTTACACGGGTGATGATAAAAAAATAGGCATTGAAACTTGGGAATATCAGAATGAAAAAGCAAAATACGGAATATTATCTAACGGGACTATTTTTGTAAAAGATTTTGATGATACAGAACTCGAAATAGAGGTTGACGGAAAGAAATTTGAATTTACAAACAAACCCTTTATTGATAGTGAAGGCAGAACACAAGTTCCTGTAAGAGAATTTTGCGAACAGTTAAATTATACGGTCGGTTGGCAAGAAGAAACACAAACCGTATGGATTTCAACCGTTCCGCCTGATTTAGACAGAACAGACGGAGGCGGTGCAGCCGGAGATAATTATTTCTTTACAATAGGCGAAAACAGATACAGACGAGGCGGAACATATTACGATATGGACACAGCCGCACAGATAATTGACGGCAGAACTTATGTGCCGCTTCGCTATCTTGCACAGGCTGCAAGATATAATATAGCATACAATCCCGGAAGCCACTCAATGAGATTTATAGGATATGGAAATCGTACATTACATTCATATCTTGGTAGAGATAAGAGGTTTGTATTAAATGAACTTAAACTTAATGACAATAATATTGCTTCATTATCTGACACCCATTCCGATTATGTGGTAAATCATATTATAGAGCCACACAATCAAACATATGTAAATCTTTCTTTTGATTATGATATGCTTTCAGGCTTTGCATATATCTATAAAGATTATGAAACTGCGTTTGTAACAATTC
>JAFQOB010000169.1 GCA_017395725.1 Clostridia bacterium | reverse complement strand
TGCATATAAATCAATGCGGGCGGGCGGTCTTCTTCCCGCAGTATTAAACGGAGCCAACGAAGAGGCTGTATATTTGTTTTTGAATCACAAGATATCTTTTACGGATATAATGGATATGGTAAGCGACGTAGTTACAAACTATAAGAATATAGCAAATCCCACCATAGAAGATATTGAAAAGGCAGATTTGGAAGCAAGAGAATTGGTAAGAATTTTAGCGAAACAGTAATTAACCTTACATAACTAAAAAGGGGAAAGAAATTGACTGTAGTTATAGCGATACTGATATTTGGATTTTTGATATTTATACACGAATTAGGGCATTATTTGACTGCCAGAATGTTCGGTGTAGGAATAAATGAATTTGCACTCGGAATGGGGCCGAAGCTGCTTTCGAGGACATCTAAAAAGACGGGCACCGTATACTCATTGAGACTTTTACCCATAGGCGGTTACGTTAGTATGGTAGGCGAAGATGAGGACAGCGAAGACGAAAATGCTCTGAACAATAAACCTGTATGGCAGAGAATGATAATTGTTGCCGCAGGTGCATTTATGAACGTACTTGTGGGAGTGTTGACGGTTCTGATAATAGTATCGTCCAATAAAGCAAATGCGACGAATATTGTATCGAAGTTTGGTGAGAACGCTACCTCCTCGGAATGTGGGCTTCAGATAAATGACGAGATAATAAAGGTTGGAAAACAAAGCGTTCATACAGGACGTGATATGCTCGAAGCTATAATGTTTGAGGGAGCAGAGCCGGTTGACGTAACGGTTATAAGAGACGGCGAAAAAATTGTGCTTGAAGACGTAGTCTTTGGACAGATAACAGAAAACGGAATGGTTTTCGGCAAGATAGATTTCAGTGTATACGGCGAGGGCAGAAGCCTAAAGAGTATAATTAAGCACACCTACTATTACAGTAAGTCAACTGTGAGCATTATATGGAAATCGCTTATATATCTTGTAACAGGAAAAGTCGGCGTTGAGCAGATGTCGGGACCGATAGGTGTAACTTCGGCAATAGGCGATGCCGCAAAAATGGGTATAAAGAACTTGCTTGATATGTGCGCACTACTTGCATTAAATCTTGGAATATTCAATATGCTTCCGTTTCCGGCACTTGACGGAGGACGGTTTGTGTTTATGCTGTATGAGCTGATTTTCCGTAAGCCTGTAAAACGTGAAGTTGAGGGGTATATTCACTTTGCGGGACTGTGTTTGCTTATGCTTTTGATGGTGTTTGTTGGATTTAACGATATAAAAAATTTGTTTAAATAAAAGACGGTGAAGAAAATGGAAAGACGCATATCTAAAAAGATAAAGGTAGGGAATATATATATTGGCGGAGACTCCAAGATATCCGTACAGTCTATGACTAATACTGATTCGGCAGATTTTGATGCGACCTATGCTCAGATTAAGAGATTAGAAGCTTGTGGCTGTGATATAGTAAGAATGACCGTTCCCGATATGGCGGCAGTTAAGACCATTAGCCGTTTGAAAGATTCGGATATAAATATTCCCATAGTTGCGGATATCCATTTTGATTACAAGATGGCTATAGAAGCGGCATACGCCGGAGCAGATAAGATAAGAATAAACCCCGGTAACATTGGCGGAGAAGACAGAGTAAAGGCTGTTGTTGAGGCTTGTAACACTAAGAATATACCCATAAGAATCGGTGTGAACAGCGGTTCTTTAGAAAAGAGCATACTTGAAAAATACGGCAGACCTTCGGGAGAGGCTTTGGCTGAAAGTGCTTTATACCACGCATCGCTTCTTGAGAAAAATGATTTTACTAACATAATACTTGCTGTAAAATCCTCGCGTGTTGCCGATATGGTAAGAGCAAACAGACTACTTGCAGAAAGAACAGAATATCCGTTACATCTTGGTGTTACCGAGGCGGGAACAGTACATAAGGGCGTTATCAAATCTGCGGCAGGTATTGGCAGTCTCTTGCTTGACGGAATAGGCGATACCATAAGAGTATCATTGACTGCAGACCCAACTGAAGAAATCAGAGAGGGAAAGGCTATACTTTCATCACTTGGAATTGCCGAAGAAAACGGAATAAATATTATTTCTTGCCCCACCTGTGGAAGAACGAAGATAGATTTGATTGGAATTGCCAATGAATTTGAAAAGAGGACTGCTGACCTTAAAGTGAGCAAAAAAATTGACGTTGCTATAATGGGGTGCGTAGTAAACGGTCCCGGAGAAGCTAAGGAATGCGATATAGGTATTGCGGGCGGAATCGGCGAAGCAGTACTTTTCAAAAAAGGACAGATTGTACGTAAGATAGACGAAAACAGGATTATAGATGAGCTTATTGAAGAAATAAAAAGAATGTAAAAAGGGAAAAACGTAATGGCAAAGAAGTTGAAAGAGCTGTTTAATCGGTATACTCCCGATGAACAGTACGTAGATATAATGGAACTCGGCGTTGTAGAAAACGTCAGGGTCAGCCGTGAATCAAAGCTTGTTGAAGCAGAGGCAAGATTTGAAAAACTGATAGACAAGAAAAAGTTATACGGTCTTGAAGAAGCTATAAAAAAAGCTTACGTTTTGAACGGTGTCAGAATAATCCCCAAATACAGCCAAGAGCTTTTTTCCGAGAACTATATGTCCGAGGTGTTGCTTGAAGCAGGGCACAGAGGCGTTATTTCGAGAGGTTTTTTCAATGAATATACCCTTGTTACCGAAGGAAACAAGATAGGGATAAATATATCTTTTACAAACGGCGGTATTGAACTTTTATATTCTGCAAAGACTCCCGAGGTTATTTCTCAAATAATCAAGGACGAATTTGGATTAGAATACAAGATAGATATTGCCCGTGATGAAAATTCGGGATATGATTTTTCGGCAGATATAAGAGAAAGAGAAATAAAATACGTCGAGGAAATCAAGAGAGTTGCAAAAGAATACGAAGAACAGCAACGAAATGCCCCCATTGTAGCTGAAAACAACGAAGACGAAAAGAGGCTTGAAAGAGTAACGGCATTAGGCGAAAAAGAAAACGTACTTGAGAAGCTTGAAGGCGGTGTTATTCACGTTGGAGATACCGAGTTTGACACGTCGGAAGCAGAATACATATACGGTGAAAAATTTGACCTTGACCCTGTTCCTATGAGAGCCTTGGACAAGCCTTTGAGAAGAGTGGTAATATTTGGTGAGGTCTTTCAGGCTGAGGCAAAGGAAAACAGAAACGGCGACAAGGTAATATTTGAATTTGCGATGACTGACAACGATTCGTCAATATTCTGTAAGATGGTGCTTGAATCACACGAAGCACAGATTACGGGGGAAGTAAGCTCCGGGGACGTGTTAGCTGTCAGAGGTAACGTGCGTTTTGATAAGTTTGCAAACGAGCTTGTAATGAACGTGCTTGATATTGCAAAGATAAAGAAGATATCAAGAAAAGAAAAAAGTGAAGAACACAGAGTGGAGCTTCACTTACATACATGTATGTCATCTATGGACGCAATAATTGCCCCCGAAGAAGCCATAAAATTGGCGCAAAAATGGGGACATAAGGCTGTTGCCATAACCGATCACGGAAACGTTCAGGCATTTCCAAGAGCAATGTATGCATCTGAAAAGACCGGTATGAAAGTAATATACGGTATGGAAGCATATTTTGTAGACGATACGGCACGTGTTGTTTACGGAGACAGTAACGCAAACTTTACTGATGATGAATTTTGTATATTTGATATAGAGACAACGGGACTTTCGGCACAAAACTGTAAGATAACTGAAATAGGTGCTGTAAAGTTTAAAAACGGTGAAATACTTGATATATTCAGTACCTACGTTGACCCCGAGTGTCCAATACCGCAGAATATAGTTGAATTAACAGGCATAACCGACGAAATGGTTAAAGGTGCTCCCAAGACCGAGGAAGCGGTAAAGAGCTTTCTTGAATTTGCGGGAGACAGAATACTTATCGCTCACAACGCGTCTTTTGATATAGGCTTTATTAAAAAGGCGTGTGAGGATTATAAGATACATTTTAAGCCTACATATATTGATACTGTTGCACTGTCGAGATTTTTGAATCCCGAACTGAAGAAGCACAAGCTAAATATTATAGCCGATTATTATAAGCTTGGTGAATTCGGACACCATAGAGCGTATAACGATGCTGAAATGCTTGCGAAGATATTCGGTGTAATGTGTCAGAAGCTCAAGAAAGAGGGGGCAAGAAACACCGAAGAAATGGGCAGAATTATGGGCGAAAAATCAGATCCCTTAAAACTTCGCCCATATCATATGATACTTCTTGCCAAGAACAAAGTAGGTCTTAAGAACTTATATAAGATAGTATCAAAGGGATATCTTGACTATTATTACAGAAATCCGAGATTGCCTAAGACTGTTTTAAATGAACTTCGTGAAGGTCTTATTGTGGGCTCCGCCTGTGAGGCGGGCGAACTGTTTTCAGCATTACTTGCAGGTAAGCCTATGAGTGAGCTTATAAAGATAGCGAAGTATTACGACTATTTAGAGATACAGCCGCTTTCAAACAACCGCTTTATGATAGCAAAGGGACTCGCTCCCGATGAAGAAGCTTTGCGTAATTTCAACAGAAAGATAATAGAAATAGGTAAGGAAGCGGGCAGACCCGTTGTGGCTACCTGTGATGCTCACTTTGTGGAAAAACGCGATGAAATTCACAGAAAGATGCTTCAGTTTGACCGAGGCTTTGATGACGAGGGGGATTCCGAGCTTTATTTCAGAACTACGGATGAAATGCTCGAGGAGTTTGCATATCTCGGCGAAGAGACTGCCCGTGAGGTCGTTATAACCAACCCCAATATGATAAACGATATGGTCGAGCAAATAAGACCTATTCCTACGGGCTTCTATCCTCCGAGTATTCCGGGCTGTGAAGAAGAGCTTCAGGAAATGTGTTGGAAGAGAGCTAAAGAATGGTATGGGGATCCGTTGCCCGACCTTGTAAAGAACAGACTTGAAAGAGAACTTACGCCTATTATCGGTAACGGTTTTGCGATTATGTATATTATAGCTCAAAAGCTTATTGCCAACAGCGAGGCGGCGGGCTATCTTGTAGGTTCAAGAGGTTCGGTTGGTTCGTCTTTTGCGGCGACAATGTGCGGTGTAACGGAGGTTAACCCACTGCCGCCCCATTACAGATGTCCAAACTGTAAGTTTAGTGAGTTTTTCACCGACGGTTCCATAGCGTCGGGATTTGATATGCCCGATAAAAACTGTCCTCATTGCGGAACTAATATGATACACGACGGACACGATATTCCTTTTGAGACATTTCTTGGCTTTAAGGGCGAAAAGACTCCTGATATAGACCTTAACTTTTC
>JAFQOB010000168.1 GCA_017395725.1 Clostridia bacterium | reverse complement strand
TAGAGAGATTTTCCATATATTGATCAAGGATAAGGGCAATGGGAATATCGCAAATATCAATTTTATTTTTGGCGATAAGGGAAAGCAAGAGGTCGAGAGGACCTTCAAACACTTCCAGCTTGTATTTTGGTGTTACTTCAATCATACAAATAGTCCTACAATCAAATTAATAATATATTGCATACCGTTAGATAATCCCGATACGATAAATGTAAGAGGTTTATCAAGCAAACCGGTAAGGAGAGCCACCATAATGATTATTTGAATAATTTGTTCATACTTCATAAACTTGAAATAGAGGTTGTCGGGCAAAAATATGAAGGCTAAACGGGAGCCGTCCAGGGGCGGCACAGGAATAAGGTTAAATACCGCAAGGGACAGGTTCATAAAGTGAAAACTCATAAAGAATAGGAGCAGTACGTACCAAAGGTCAGCGGCAAACTGCGAGCCTGAAAAAAACGCGTAGCTTTTAAAAATGATGGTGTAGATAATAAGACCGATAAAAGCAAGTAATACGTTTGAAATAGGTCCGGCTGCGGCAGTGAGAGCCATACCTTTTTTGGGGTTATTAAATCTTCTTGCATTTACGGGGACGGGTTTTGCCCAACCGAAGCCGAACAGAAACATACATAACGTTCCCATAATATCAAGATGTTTTAGTGGATTTAAAGTGACTCTGCCGAACATTTTTGCCGTAGGGTCACCCATTTTATATGCAGCGTAACCATGTGCACATTCGTGAATCGAGAGCGATAGAAGTACTATAGGGATACGCAACAATAAGAGAATAGGGTCAAAGTTCCCCGAAAGAATACTTGTAATCATAGATCGTTCCTTATCAGGTCTTCGTAGCTTTCCTTAGCTACTGCAATGTATTTTTTAGCCTTTGAGACCATAACTACGGCAGGACGAGGGAGTCTGTTGTAGTTTGAAGCCATAGAGTAGTTATATGCACCGGTGCAGAGAACAGCGAGAATATCGTTTCTGGTAGGATTTGCGATTTTTGTGTTTTCAGCAATAAGGTCACCGCTTTCACAGCAGCGTCCCGCAACAGTGCAAGTATAATCAGCCTTATCTGCCGCTTTGTTGGCGAGAATACAGGTGTATATTGACTGATAGAGAGCATATCTCGGGTTGTCGGGCATACCGCCGTTAACAGAAACGTACTTTTTAAATCCGGGAATTTCTTTAACGCTTCCTACAGTGTAAAGGGTAAGACCTGCCGCCGCAACCAGTGAACGTCCGGGTTCCATAAGGATAGTGGGCATTTTTATAGAGTTAGCCGAAGCGTAAACTTTAATTTTTTCTGCGATAGCGTCAATATTTTTTCCGTAGTCGATAATCGGGTCTTCTTCAATGTAACGAACACCCATACCGCCGCCGAGATTGAGGATTTTTGTTTCGTAACCGGTTTCATTTTTTATTTCTTTTATGAACTTAATCATAATTTCAGCCGCATCTGTAAAGGGCTCACATTCAAATATCTGCGAACCTATGTGACAGTGAAGACCGTAAAGTTCAATGTTTGAAAGGGAAAGAGCGTGTTTTACAATAGCCATAGCCTGTCCGGTTTCAATAGCTGAACCGAATTTTGAATCAACGTTTCCGGTAACAACAGCTTTGTGGGTATGAGGGTCTATTCCGGGAGTAATACGGAGAAGAATTTTTTGCTTGATATTTCTCTGTTCTGCCTGTCTGTTTACTTCAATTAGCTCTTCAGTATTATCGACAACAAAATAGCCTAATTTGCAGTTCATAGCAAATTCGATATCTTTTTCTGTTTTATTGTTTCCGTGAAAGAAAACGTTTTCCATATCGAAGCCTGCTTTGTAGGCGGTGAATAATTCTCCGCTTGAAACAACGTCGCAGCCGATACCTTCATCTTTTGCTATTTCGTATATTTTTTTGCAAGAGAAAGCTTTACTTGCATAGAGGGGCATACTGCCTTTTCCGAAATTTCTTTCAAGTGCAGTTTTGTATATTCTGCAGTTTTCTCTTATAAGGTCCTCGTCCATAATATAGACTGGGGTGCCGTATTCTTTTGCAAGGTCGACTGTGTCGTAACCGCAAAAGGTAAGATGGTTATTTTCATTTATTCCTAAGTTTTGATGTAACATAATTAACCTCTTAGTATTTATTTAGATGTGTCGCAAAAATTCATTATTTGTGCCCATACGTCATCTTTACCTTCATTTTTTAGTGAAGAAAAGGGGATAATCGGAGTCCCCTCTTTTACTGAAGGGTGGTTGCTTATATATTCAAGCATTTTGTTTCTGTCTGTTTTATTAGTTTTGTCAGATTTAGTAACGACTATGAAATATGGAATATTTACAGCGTTGAGATAGTCGAGCATCATCAGGTCGTCGGAAGTAGGCCCCGCTTTCATATCGATAAGCTGAGCAACTGCTTTAAGAGAAGTATCTCCCTCGGTACGTGCGGTAAAAAAACCGTCAGTAAGAGCAGACCATCTTTTTTTGTCCTCGGCGCTTCGTTTTGCATATCCATATCCGGGAAGGTCAACAAGATATAGCTTTTTGTCTACCGAGTAGAAATTAACGGTAATGGTTTTACCGGGAGCAGAGCTGACGCGGGCAAGCTTTTTTCTGCTTAAAAGAGTATTTATAAGTGAGCTTTTTCCAACGTTGGATCTGCCCGAAAATGCAATTTGGGGAAGTGAAAATGCAGGGAACTGCTTGGTTGTTCCCGCCGTTATTTCAAGATTAGAGTTTTGTATATTTAGTTTCATATAGACCTCGTTGCACGTGATTTGTTTTTAGGGATATCCAAACAAGTCGTGTTTTTCAGGTTTTCAAGAACCGTATTTTTTGAAAGCTTTTCATCAGCAAAGGCGTTTTTGATTACGTCGTCAAGGGTTGAACAAAGTATGATTTCAAGTTCCTCTCTGGCTGCTTTATCGAGCTCTTCAAGGTCTTTTGCGTTGTCGGCGGGAATAAGCACGGTTTTTACACCTGCTTTATAAGCCGCCATAGTTTTTTCACGAAGACCGCCAATGGCAAGTACTCTGCCGCGTAGAGTGATTTCACCTGTCATAGCAATATCGCGGCGTACCTTTCTTTGTGTAAGTTCACTGAGAAGAGCAGTTGTAAGAGAAACACCCGCCGAAGGACCGTCTTTGGGGACAGCGCCCTCGGGCACGTGAATATGTATATCTTTATTTTTGTAGAAGTCGGGGTCAACACCCAAGATTTCGCAATTGCTTCTGATATAGCTTACAGCCGCTTTAGCAGATTCTTTCATAATATCGCCAAGAGAGCCCGTAAGCTCAATTTTACCGGTTCCCGGCATAGTTGTAGCCTCGATTCGCAAAAGGTCGCCGCCGACGGAGGTGTAGGCAAGTCCGTTTACTATTCCTATTTCGTCGTGTTCATATACGGAATCGGGAATAACCTTTCTACCGCCGAGGAAATCAACGATGTTTTTATCTGTAAGGCGAATGGAAGTAGCCTCGTTTTCAACAATTTTCTTTGCAGCTTTACGGCAGATAGATGCAATTTCTCTTTCGAGATTACGTACACCCGCTTCTCTTGTGTAGAAATCGGCAATTTCAAAAACTGCACTGTCGTCAAAGCGGAGCTGTTTTTTTGTGAGACCGTGTCTTTTAAGCTGTTTGGGAATAAGATGATTCTTGGCAATAGAAAGCTTTTCCGTACGTGTATAAATTTGGAGTTCAATAACTTCCATTCTGTCGAGCAAGGGCTTGGGAATAGTGTCGAGCGTGTTGGCAGTTGCAATAAACACACATTCTGAAAGGTCAAAAGGAAGCTCGATAAAGTGGTCGCGAAAGTTTTTATTCTGTTCACCGTCAAGGACTTCAAGAAGTGCTGAAGAGGGGTCACCGTGACTGTCGCGTGTCAGCTTGTCCACCTCGTCAAGAAGAATAAGGGGATTACGTACCTTAGCCTGATTTATTGCATTTATAATTCTGCCGGGCATAGCGCCGACGTAAGTTTTTCTGTGTCCTCTGATGTCTGCCTCATCTCTGATACCACCGAGAGCGACGCGTACGTATTTACGGTTCATAGCGGTAGCGATAGACTGAGCGACAGATGTTTTACCCGTTCCGGGAGGGCCCACAAGACAAATGATTTGGTTTTTTAGTTCGGGGTTAAGCTGTTTTACCGAAAGATATTCGATAATTCTTTCCTTAACCTTTTCAAGACCGTCGTGGTCTCTGTCAAGTATTTTTTTTGCGTAAACAGTATCCAGTCTGTCTTTTGTAGCTTTAGTCCAAGGAAGCTCAATACAAGTATCAAGATATGTTCTGAGAACTGCGCTTTCAGCAGAGCCGAAAGGCATTTTTTGAAGCTTGTAGACTTCTTTGACAAGCTTAGTTTCAACTTCTTTGGGGAGCTTTTTATCGTAGATAGCGTCAAGATAATCTTCGGTTTCGTTGTCTCCGTCACCGTAGCCGAGCTCACCTTGAATTACCCTCATTTGTTCACGCAAATAATGCTCTCTTTGATTTGATTCAAGTCTTGCTATAACTTTTTTGTGTACAGAAACCTCCATTTCAAGAATTTTGGTTTCTTTTTCTATAATGACGTTCAAGAGTTCGAGACGCTTGAACGGGTCGAATTCGTTGAGGATAGCCTGTTTGTCGTCGATTGATGTAAAGAGATTGCAGGCAATGTAATCGGCGAGAAAGCCGAGAGATTTGATTGTTTTTACGGAAAGCTTAATGTCTTCCGAAAGATTGGGGAGAAATTTTGCGAAATTTTCGAAGTTTTGTACTGTTTCGCGAATAAGAGCTTCACCCTTAATACCGGCTTCGTTTTCTGCGGTAATTTTTTTACAGAGAGTGTCTGCAAAAAGCTTATCGCCCTTAACGGATATAGAGAGCAGTGAAGCACGGCAAAAACCGTCGAAGACAATTCTGAGATTGCCGTTAGGAAGCTTAAGGTAGTCTTTAACCTTAGCGGCAGTACCGACTTTTTCAAAATCCTCGACTGTTTCGCATTTTTTGTTTGTGATATCTTTAGGCGAAACGAGGAATACGGGTTCGTCTATTTCTTTAGCGAATATACAAGCTTTTTTTGCTACCTTGTCCGAAATTTCAACACTTTGAGGAATAGAGGGGAAAACCGTTATTCCTCTTAAGGGAACGAGCTGTAAAGTCATTTTTTCTGCTTTTTCTATGTAT
>JAFQOB010000001.1 GCA_017395725.1 Clostridia bacterium | reverse complement strand
CTCCCACTCTGGGGGAGCTGTCAGCGAAGCTGACTGAGAGTGCTTGCACATATAGCTTTCTCCCTCTCCGTCACGCCTTACAGCGTGCCACCGTCTACTGCGGTTCGGTCACGCTCGCGTTCTGACAGTCCACCGGACTGTCATTCATTACGCTCACGCCGCTTCGCTACCCATAGGGCGAGGCTCTGGTTGTGTAACCTTGCTTTAATGACTTAGCCTCTATCTATCACAGTTTATTAGGCGTCGATAGTAGAAATCGTCAAGGTGGTTTCTTCAAGTACGTCGAGAAGAACTCTTACTGTATCAAGGGAGGTAAACATAGTTACGTTGTTTTCTGTAGCGTACTTTCTGATTTCAAAGCCATCGCGGGTTGTGCCGGACGAGGAGGGGTCGCTTGTGTTGATAACGTAGGCGATATGTCCCTGTCGAATAGCATCAGCCAACTCTTCTGCATCTTCTGAAAGCTTCTTGATTATATGTGTACGAATTCCGTTTTCTTTAAGGAACTTAGCCGTACCCGAAGTAGCTTCGATGTTAAATCCAAGATTGTAGAAACGGCGGATAAGAGGAAGCGCCTCTTCTTTATCGCAGTCTGCAATTGTAGCAAGTACCGTACCGTAATTCTGGAGATGCATACCCGATGCCTGAAGTGCCTTGTAAAGTGCACGGTAGAACTTGTCGTCATAACCGATTGCTTCACCTGTAGACTTCATTTCGGGAGAGAGGTAAGCGTCAAGTCCGCGAAGCTTATTAAATGAGAATACGGGAACTTTTACGTACCATCTGTTCTTTTCTTCGGGATAGAGGGAGAAGAGTCCCTGCTCCTTAAGAGACTTGCCGAGTATAACCTCGGTAGCAATATCAGCCAAGCTGTAGCCGGTAGACTTAGAAAGGAACGGAACCGTTCTTGAAGAACGGGGATTTACTTCGATAATAAACACTTCGTCGTTCTGGTCAACGATAAACTGAATATTGTAAAGACCTACGATACCGATTCCAAGACCGAGCTTCTTTGCATATTGAAGAATAGTTCCTTTAACCTTATCGGAAATTGAGAACGCGGGGTAAACGCTTATAGAGTCACCGGAGTGAACGCCTGTTCTCTCAACAAGCTCCATAATACCGGGAACAAATACGTCGTGTCCGTCACAAATAGCATCAACCTCAACTTCTTTACCGCTGATATACTTGTCAACAAGAACGGGCTTGTCCTCGTCTATTTCAACGGCTGTTTTAAGGTAATGGCGAAGCTGTTCTTCGTTTGCAACTATCTGCATTGCACGTCCGCCGAGTACGAACGAGGGACGAACAAGAACGGGATAACCAATCTTTGCAGCAGCCGCAACGCCGTCTTCAATCTTTGTAACTGCTCTGCCCTCGGGCTGAGGAATGTTAAGCTCTTTGAGAAGCTTTTCAAATGCATCTCTGTTTTCCGCCTTGTCGATAGCGGCACAGTCCGTACCGATTATCTTAACACCGAGGTCGTGGAGAGGCTGTGCAAGGTTAATTGCAGTCTGACCGCCGAGAGAAGCGATAACGCCCTCGGGCTTCTCAAACTCGATTATGTTCATAACGTCTTCGGGAGTAAGGGGCTCAAAGTAGAGCTTGTCAGCCGTTGTATAGTCTGTTGAAACGGTTTCGGGGTTGTTGTTAATAATAATTGCCTCGTAACCGGAGTTCTTAATGGTTGTTACAGCGTGAACTGTGGAGTAGTCAAATTCTACACCCTGACCGATTCTGATAGGTCCTGCACCGAGAACAACAATCTTTTTCTTGTCGGTAAGAACAGATGCATTTTCACCGGTGTATGAAGAATAGAAGTAAGGAATATACGCACCCGTATGACAGGTATCAACCATTCTGAATACAGGGAAAAGGTTGTGTTCTTTTCTGAACTTGAATACTTCAAGCTCTGTGCACTCCCACATTCTTGCAACGTATTTGTCGCTAAAGCCCATCTTCTTAGCGGCTTTAAGCGTTTCGAGTTCAAAAGCGTGAGCCTTAAGCGTTTCTTCCATATCAACTATGTTTTTAATAGCTTCAAGGAAGAAGGGGGTAATCTTAGTAATATCGTGAATTTCAGCAACAGTCGCGCCGCGATAGATAAGCTCAGCGATAGCAAAAATGTTGTCATCGCGGAACTCGCTGATGTAGGCGCGAAGGTCTGCATCTGTCATATTGTCAAACTTGTGGTGATAAATGTGGTTTACACCAACCTCAAGAGAACGAATACCTTTAAGCAAACATTCTTCAAGATTAGAACCGATACCCATAACCTCACCGGTTGCCTTCATCTGCGTACCGAGCTGGTTAGAGGCTGTGGTAAACTTATCAAAGGGGAATCTGGGAAGCTTAGCTATAACGTAATCAAGCTGAGGCTCGAATGCAGCGTTTGTATTGGCAATCTTAATTTCGTCAAGAGTCATACCAACTGCAATTTTTGCGGTAACACGGGCGATAGGATATCCCGAAGCCTTTGATGCAAGGGCTGAAGAACGGGAAACGCGGGGGTTAACCTCGATAAGATAGTAATTGCTTGAATGGGGGTCAAGTGCAAACTGAACGTTACAACCGCCCTTGATTTTTAATGCTCTGATAAGCTTAATAGCCGAATCGTTAAGCATTTTTTGGTCGTGCTCAGAAAGAGTCATAATGGGAGCAACAACCAGCGAGTCACCGGTATGAACACCGACAGGGTCAATGTTTTCCATACCGCAGATAGTGATAGCGGTATCATTACCATCTCTCATTACCTCGAACTCGATTTCCTTGTAACCCTTAACACTCTTTTCTATAAGAACCTGATGAACGGGTGAAAGCTTAAATGCATTAACAGCAACCTCGCAAAGCTCTTCTTCATCGTTTGCAAAGCCGCCGCCTGTACCGCCGAGCGTAAATGCAGGACGAAGAACTACGGGGTAACCGATTCTCTTTGCCGCCTCTTTAGCTTCTTCAAGATTGTATGAAATTTCAGAGGGAATAGTGGGCTCACCGATAGACTCACAAAGCTCTTTAAATAACTCTCTGTCTTCTGCTCTTTCAATACTTTCACTGCTTGTGCCGAGAAGCTCTGTATGACATTCTTTAAGAACGCCCTTCTGTTCAAGCTGCATAGCAAGGTTAAGACCTGTCTGTCCGCCGATTCCGGGGATAATAGCGTCGGGACGCTCATATCTCAAAATTCTTGCAACGTATTCTAGTGTAAGAGGCTCCATATAAACCTTGTCTGCGATAGTAGTATCCGTCATAATTGTCGCAGGGTTGGAGTTTACAAGAACTACTTCGTATCCCTCTTCCTTAAGAGCGAGACACGCCTGAGTTCCCGCATAGTCAAACTCTGCCGCCTGACCGATTACTATAGGTCCTGAGCCTATAATCATAATTTTCTTTAAATCTGTTCTCTTTGCCATATTTTTATCCCCCGTTATTTATTCTAAATCCAATCCGCCGTTATACGCAATGTTGCCGTTAGCTAAAGTCAGCTTACATTCACCGTAAACCTCGTGTCCCTTGAAAGGAGTAGCAACACCCATTGACTTAAAGTCGGCGGGGTCAATTATATACTTTTTGTTAAGGTCAAACACCGTAAGGTCTGCCTTTTTGCCTACCTCAATACCTTTGTTTATGTTAAATCTCCTTGATGGATTTACGTACATTACTTCAATAAGCTTTTCGAGTGTCATAATACCTTTTTTCACAAGGTAGGTATACATAGTAGCAAAGCTCGTTTCTATTCCGACAACACCCATATTGCTTCCCGAAAGTCCCTTTGACTTTTCTTCAGCCGAGTGAGGAGCGTGGTCGGTAGCTATCATATCGACCGTTCCGTCGAGTAAGCCCTCAACAAGAGCCAATCTGTCCTGTTCACTTCTGATAGGCGGATTCATTTTAAATCTTCCGTCTTCTTCGAGCATCATATCGTTCATTATCAGATAGTGGGGAGCCGTTTCACAGGTAACGTCAAGCCCTTTTTTCTTGGCTTGTCTTATAAGCTCAACACTTTCTTTTGTTGATATATGACATACGTGGTATTTACAACCAATTTTTTCAACAAGCTTCAAATCTCTCTCTATCTGCTTCCATTCGGACTCGGAGCATATTCCCTTGTGTCCGTGAAGCTTTGCATATTCTCCCTCGTGAATGTAACCGCCGAAAAGTAAGCTGTTATCTTCGCAGTGGGCGGAAATAATTTTACCGAGAGCCTTCGCTTTAAGCATAGCCTTTTCCATCATTTCGTCGGACTGTACTCCGCGACCGTCGTCGGAATAACCTATAACGTTATCTGCCATTCCCTCCATATCGGACAACTCTTCGCCAACCTGCTTTTTAGTTATGGTACCAAAGGGATGAACATTTATGACAGCATCCTTTTTGATTAGGTCAAGCTGTACCTGTAAGTTTTCAACAGAGTCGGGAGCAGGGTCAAGGTTAGGCATAGTGCATACGTCTGTGAAGCCGCCGCGCGCCGCCGCAAGTGAACCTGTAGCTATGGTTTCTTTATAAGAAAAACCCGGTTCACGAAAATGCACATGCACGTCGGTGAAACCGGGAAAAATATAAAACAAAGAACAATCAACGACCAAAGAACCGTTATGCTGGGGATGTTCTTCCAAACATGTAACGGTACCGTCAGCTATATGAACTGTCTGCTTCTGAAATTTTCCGTCGAAATAAACCATTCCGTCTTTCAAAATCAATTCCATTTATCTTTATCCTTTTTTCAAAAAATCAACCTTGCAAAGCAAGGTTGACATAGTTTTAGCGTTATGTAAAAGTAATCGAAACCATGTCGATATGCTTTATTTATTCATATCTAATCTATTATAACACATACACGCCCTTTAGTCAATAAGGATTATCGTAAATTTGACATTTTTTTATTACAAAAATAGTGCACCTACTTTCTTTAAGGAAGAAAGTAGGCAAAGAACCTTGAAACTTTGGTTTGTACGCACCCAAAGGCTCGCCCTACGGGAGAGCTGTCAGCGAAGCTGACTGAGAGGGATTTTAAGGAAAGAAAGTAGGCAAAGAACCTTGAATAACCGGACTGTGCCATTTTTTATCATTTGTACGAGCACTATTAGATATCTGTAGTGGAGTGGTCTCCCCTATCGTTTTCGTTTAAAGGAAGAAAGTTGGCAAAGAACCTTGACTCTCCGGTTTGTGCAAATATAGGTAGTTAATTTGTAGGGATTGGCGTCCTCGACAATCCGCAAGAAAACGAACGATATTGCACAAACTCACTCTCTATTGTCATTCCGAGCGAAGTCGAGGAATCTCCGTATGAGCAAATCTGTACAAACCAAGGAAGCTTCCAAAAGCGGAAGTAACTTTGATAGTGATTTCAAAAAACAATATCTTCAAATAAAACACCACCTCTATGTACTTATTACAGTTCCGTACAGACCAAGGACGATTCCAAAGGGGGAACACCTTTGGTCGTTTTAGGGGTAGGGGTATATAGGGGCGGGGGAATCGCTCGCCACGCGAGAGGGAAGCTCTGGTTCTTCAAACTCAATAAAAAACTTAATTGACTTGTACGTACCAGTTTTCTCCTGCGGTGTTACCGCCCCTGCCTCCTTGTGCCTTCTTTGCAATACTTTCTTGGCACCAAGAAAGTATGAAAAAAAGAGAAATTAGAACTCTTTTAAAAACAATATCTCTATGATATTTGTTTATTTTTTCTAAACAAATGTATCCAAAATAATTACATTCTTTCAGTCTTTTATTCATTACTTTCTTTTAAAAAAGTATGAAAAAAAGGAAAAACCTTGCTTACGCAAGATTTTTTTAAGAAGCTCCAAACAATCAGGAGCTTCGCTCCCGAACCCTTGACAAGAGGCGCACTTTTGAAAAAGTGCCCTCTTGACTCCATCAAAACTTTTATTATGACATTAGTTTGTGCGAAATTTATTTGAACATCTTGTCATTGGCAAAATATGCCCCTGTGCGAAGCACTTTTCTGTGATATGCTTCAAAGCCCATTTCTTTATCTAAAGCCCCTGTCAAATAGAAAGGATTAAGATAATTTTCGCTGTCGGCGCAAAGTACGCACTTCACAAGCACACAGCCAAATTCAAAAGAAACGTCAACACTGTGTATCATCGGCTGAATATCAATATCCCTTTCGCCTTTTTTGGTCTTCTTGGTTACAACAAGGGGATTATCAAATAATCTTTTGCCGATTTCAGCCGCCTTTTCCGATTCCTCGCCATAATCAAGATATATCGTATATGCGGCATATTTTATATCGGTAAATTTGGACTCAGCCTCATATACCTCGATAATTTTCATATCGTCGGGCAAATTCTTACCTAAATTCTCCTTAACGTCTTCACACTTAACGCCGCCGTCAGTCTTTATATCCATAAACTCATACACGCTTTCAATCCCAATCGAAAGTGGAAGCGCAAAGTTTATCTTCATGTGAGGGTTAAAGCCCTCGGAATACATCATCTTAACCTTTGCTCTGCGGAGTGCCGTCTGCATGGTGCGAAGCAAGTCAAGGTGCGAAATATATTGCAGTTTTCCCGTCTTTTCAAACAAAATTCTTAATGTTTTTGGTTGCACCACGTCTTTTCACCCCCTAAGCAATTTGCGCCGCACGCCGAGCATTTTTCACGGCAGTTAGGCGTCGTTTTCGACTCGTGTGCTTTCTGGTTTTCTCTGAGCAAAAATTCCTTTGTAACGCCGATATCTATTATATCCCAAGGCAATATTTCATCCTTACCAAATTCACGGTTAGCATAAAACGCAGGGTCAATACCGCATTTTTCAAACACACTCATCCATTTTTCATAGTCAAAATATTCGTCCCAAGCGTCAAATTTCAAACCCGCCTTATGACCCTCAAGCATAACTTTACAGAGCTTTCTGTCGCCCCTTGCAAACACAGCCTCAAGTCTTGAAACCTTCGCATCGTGGTAGTTAAACTTAACCTTTCTGTCGGTTATGGTACTGAGAATATATTGCTGTTTTTCAAGCAAGGTTTCCATATCCTCTTGTTTTTCCCACTGAAAAGCGGTAAAAGGCTTCGGTATAAAACAAGCGGCACTTATAGTAACCTTAGGCGATTTCCCCTTAGGTCTGTCGGGGTTAGCGTAGTACGTATCAACAACCCTCTTCGCCAATGCGTGAATACCGTCAAGGTCTTCTTTCTCCTCTGTAGGTAAGCCCATCATAAAATACAGCTTAACCTGTGTCTTACCCGCCTTAAATGCAACGTCACAAGCTTTCAGCAAATCTTCTTCATAAAGATTCTTATTTATAGCATCGCGAAGTCTCTGGGTTCCCGCCTCGGGTGCAAATGTAATACCGCCCGTTCTGACAGTCGAAATCTTGTCCATAAGCTCTTTCGTAAAGCTATCTGCTCTGAGGCTCGGCAACGATAGGCTGACCATATTTTCGTCTGTCCATTTCAACAAATCATCGGTAAGCTGATTTATCTTAGAATAATCGCTTATACTTAGTGAAACAAGTGATATTTCATCATATCCCGTATTTTCAAACAAACATTTTGCCTGTTTATTCAAAACCTCGGGAGATTTTTCTCTTATGGGTCGGTAAATCATACCCGCCTGACAGAATCGGCAGCCTCTTATACAACCGCGATATACCTCTATCATAGTTCTGTCGTGAACAGTCTCGATATAAGGCATTACGAGCTTATCGGGGAAATACACGTTGTCAAGGTCTTTTATAATTCTCTTGCGAATCTTTGTAGGTATATCGTCATACTTCGGCGTATACGCCTTAACCGTACCGTCTTCATTGTAGGTTACGTCATAAAGTGAAGGAACGTAAAAGCCCTCTATCTTTGCCGCTTCGTGCAAAAAGGCTTTTCTCGTATATGTCCCCTTTTCTTTCATTTCCTTATGGAGAGCCACAATTTCACAAACCGCTTCTTCGCCCTCGCCTATAAAGAAAAGGTCAAAAAAGTCTGCAATAGGCTCTGCATTATAAGAGCAAGGACCTCCGCCTATAACTATAGGTATACTGTCGTCTCTGTCTTTCGACAAAAGGGGTATATTAGCCAAATCGAGCATATTCAAAACATTTGAATAACAAAGCTCATATTGCAAAGTAAAGCCCACAAAATCAAAATCGAGCAACCTATCTCCGCTTTCGACTGCCCAAAGAGGAATATTATTCTTACGCATTTCTGCTTCCATATCCTCCCAGGGAGCATACACTCTTTCACACCAAACGTCTTCAATATTATTCAAAACGCCGTAGAGTATGCGAATACCCAAGTTTGACATACCTATCTCGTAGGAATCGGGAAAACAAAAGGCAAATCTTGTCTTTACTTTGGATTTATCTTTAAGTGTCTGCCCGTATTCGCCGCCTATATATCTTCCGGGCTTCATAACCTTCGTCAATACATTTTCTAAATTCATTTTTTCCTCCGAAAAAACACATATTCACAAAATCGGGAGGGAATAATCTTCCCTCCCACTGTTTTATACATAAAATTTTGAAATCAAGTATACGGGAACCATCCAGAACAACTGATAAAGTACGACGTATATTGAGGGAATCGCAGTTATCTTACCGAACACCAGCAAGAACGCCATAAGCAATACGCTGAACGCAACCGAAAGAATCTTAACAGCCACGTTAGTTCTGTTTGCATAAAGAACCTTAGAGCAAAGCACAAATGCATTAAGCAACGACCTTGGTCCACTCTTTGATACGATACCGCTGTCAGCCTCATCTTGAGCCACAGAAGCCTCTTCAAGAGTCTTGCAACGCAATATTCTTACAGGGTACTTAGTAATCTTAACCTTACTTCCGAGAAGCTTATCGTCAACGTTGGGGTCAAACGTCTTAATACCAATGCAGATTCCCGCTTTATAAAGTCTTCTTAAAGCAAATTCAAAATCGGGGTCAATCGTATACTGTACGTACATCTTAGCAGAAACAACATCGTCGCAAACCATATACATTATACTTGCTTCACCGCTTGTTTCGAGCATATCGTCATCGGGCTCAGTCATAGGAACGTAACCCTTTTCAACAAGATAAGATGTCTTACCGATAAATACGTGCTGACCGTCAATAAGTGCTTCAATACCGTCTTTTGCTATTTCGATTATTTCAACGTTCTCGGAATTTCCGAGGTCGTGAGTAGCAGTATCAAAAACGTCTGCCAATGGGCCACCAATAAGCTTGAATACACTTGCCGAATTGTAGAGAATCTTATCAATTCTGCTGTCGCCGTAAACCTTAATACTCTTAACCTTTACACCGTAAGAGGGGAATACGTCTTTATCGTCAAATGAAAGTGTATTTGCACGTGAATATTCGTCTAAGGATACGTTACCGATAATAGCACTGTCGTCATCAAACGCCTTTTTAGATGCTCTGTAGAAAGGCAAACTAAATGCAAGAATAGCACAGCAAGGCATGGAAATCGCAAACGCAAGGTAACCGAACGAAAATGCCGACTTAACGTCATGAACAACCGTAGACAATATAAAGAATACCAAGCCTAAAGCAATACTAACCGAGAGAAGAATCGTAATAATCGAATTGCTCTTGGAATACGAATTCATTCTTTCGTAGAAGCCTTTTACAAAGGAAGTCTTGCCGATTCTGAACATTGATACGTCATCTTCCTCGGACAAATACTCGCCAAAAGCTTCGTTTTCGAGGCCTGCGCTCTCATTTTCTACTGTAGTTATAGTGTATTTAATACGTTTTGATGCAACTATATTAAAGCTGTATATTTCTCTTCTGAGATTAAAGAAATCACAAACAAGTGTAACAAAGATACAAAGAATTGCGGGGAATACGTAAAGGGCAACAGACGGGTCTGTTTCGGATATAAAGCAATGAGCTATATGGTATACAGCCGAGGAAATTGCAACAACAGCCGTTATACTTTCGGGCAACGGATGCATTGCCAACAAAGCCTTGATACCCTTATATATTTCATCCCAAGCAATAGCACCCGCAAGTACCAACAACTGAAGACTTGCAAGTATATACACTACAGGATAATTCTGCTGATTCAAAGCACCGGGAAGTGTTCCTCCAAAGCCGGTAATATTCTCAAAAATCAGTGCAATAAGCAATACAACAAAACAACCGATAATCTTTATAAGACCAAACTTATGTTCTTTTCTGTATGATGCAAATATTTCTTTTTTCTGGGAAGGATCGATATAATCCTCTTCAATTTTAACGTTCTTTACGTCTTTCTTTTCGGATTTTAGATATTCCTGAACGTCAATATCAAGCTGTGTCTCTATCTTCTGAGCTTCTTCTTCGCCAAACTTTTCTTTAAGCTCATCTTCATCACCAAATGCAGAAGCTATCCAAAGATCTGTCTGGTCATATTCTTCGTTTTCGGTTTTGGGAGAAGCGAGAACATTCTCTTCGGGTACGTTAGATATATCGTTTATAACTTCTTCGGGATTATCAATATGCTCTCTGTCGAAAATAAAAGCTTCTGCCTCTTCAATACTCTTCTGAAGGTCTTCTTCGGTCATACTGAAAGTCAATTGCTCTGCTTCTGCAACTGCAGGGGCTTCGTTTTCATCAAAGAGTTTTTCATTCTTCTTAGTCTTCTTGCTCTTTTTTATATCATCGGGATTAAAAACATTTGTCTTATCAGAGGAATTTTCGATAACAACAGAATACTCTTTTTCAGCAACAGCTTCTTCGTTTTCCGGTGCGGGAGAAACCTCCTCTGCAGCCTCGACAGCTTCTTCTGCAACTGTTTCGTCAGACTCAGCTTCTTTTTTCTCTTCAGCGCGCATAGCGGCTATAATACTCTTTATGGAATCTGTAACAGAAGGTCTTTTTTCCTTCTTTTCCGGCTGTACAAACTCTGCAGCCTCTTCAAGAGAAAGAATCTTCTTTAAATCTTCAACTTCGGGTTCAGCTTCTTCCAAAGACTCTTCAGCTGTATCCTCTTCAGCTTCGGGCAAAGACACCTCTTCAGCCTCATCATTTTCGAACACAGCTTCACCCTGAAGATTCGGATTCTGTTTCAAATTAGACTTAAGTCTTTTTATAAGATCGTCAGCCGTCATAGGTGTAGCATCACCCAAAGTGTCATTATCCGGAGTATTCAATTCAGTGCCGTTAATCTTTTCGTTATCCATTTCCCATTACCCCTATATCTGATTTTTCATTTCAGCCAAAATATTATTTATTACGCTGTCTTGCAGCTTCGCACAGTATAACTGCTCCTGCCGCAGCAACGTTAAAAGAATTAACCTTGCCGTACATAGGTATTGAAAGAATAAAATCGCATTTATCAAGCAATAATTTTGCTACGCCTTTACCTTCGCTTCCCAATACTATTGCCGCACCGCAAGTCAAGTCCTGTTCATAAAACTTTTCTCCGCCCGCCTCTGCAGCAAATATCCAAAGCCCCTTTTCCTTAAGCTCGTCAACAGTCATAGCAAGGTTCGTAACCTTAGCTATTCTCATATGCTCCAAAGCACCCGCCGATGCTTTAGACACTGTTTGAGTCAACATAGCGCCTTTTCTCTTTGGTATTATTAACCCGTGAGCACCTGCACATTCAGCAGCCCTTATAAGCGCACCCAAATTATGCGGATCTTCAATTCTGTCTGCAATTACTATAAGCGGTTTTTCGCCTTTACTCTCGGCAAAGCTAATTATATCGTCTACCGAGCAGTATTCTTTTTCAGCCGCAAAAGCCGCAATTCCCTGATGATTAACACCGCCGGATATACGGTCAAGCTTAGCCTTTTCGCACTCAACCACAGGAATAGAGCGACTTCTTGCCTCGGCAATCAAACTGGTTATCGAACCCGTTCTTTCACCCTTTTGAACAAAAATCTTATCTATATCTCTTTCTGTCGCAAGTAATTCTCTTACAGAATTTCTACCCGCAGTAATATTCGCGCTGTCTTCATATTGCTCCGTCTCTTTTTCGCGGCGGAACCTTTTTTCGTTTTTCATTTATTAATGCCTCATCTGCATAATTATATAATACACCTAATTATATATATATAGACATTATAACACACAAAACTTCATTTGTACATATTTTTTTTGCATTTTACACATTTTTTTCAAAAAACTTTTATTTTTCTGTTTTTTTCGAATACAGAACGAAAAAAAGCCACACTTTTCAGTGTAGCTTTTAAACTGACATATAAATCTTTTTATGTAAACAAAAATCGACTTACTGCTGATCCTTCATAGCTGCAAAGCATTCGCTGCAGTATACGGGTCTGTCATTGCTGGGCTGGAAAGGAACCTTAGCTTCTTTTCCGCAGTTTGCACATGTTGTTGTGAACATTTCTCTGTTAGCTTTTGTAGCCTGCTTTCTTGCAT
>JAFQOB010000167.1 GCA_017395725.1 Clostridia bacterium | reverse complement strand
CCAAGCAAACGGTACTTCACCGCCCTCGCCGAGAGATTCTATAACCTTTAAGCTGTGTCTTCCCCATTCTAAAGCCTTTTTAGGAGCGGCATAATACCGCTGTTCTCTACCAAGGTAATGCAAAAGCAAATTAAAATTGTTTATATCGTGTCGAAGCCTCGCTTCATCCCTCTTCTTTTCACGCCAGAGCTTTGCCTCAACTAATTCTCCCTCTATAGACGAATAACTGCTTATGGGGTCAGGAATATTGCGTATTCCGGTTCTCTCCGTAACAATAAACACCTCTCCGTCTTCATCGGCAACGTAAGTGTATTCGGCAGCTCCCACATATCCGTCGGTAAGTCCTATTGCATCATATCTGCGGAACAATCCGTCCTCGATAGGCATATACCCTCTTCCCTCACCTCTATATTCGGTAAGCTCATACACGGACTGTCTTGCACCGCCGCAGTACTCGTTTACAGTTTTAACAATACCGATACCCTCGGCAAACCAATAAATTTTCTTTCCGCCGCGATAGCTCCAGCCCTCGTCCATTCCGCTTATATCAAGTGTAAGCTTAAGACAATTTTTAAACTCTCCCGCCTTTGTTCTGACACACTCTTCATCGGAACACACGATTTGTGTTTTAATGTTACGTCTGCCCCACAAGCAGTATTCCACAAGGGGCGAAGCACCGCTTTGCCAATCTTCCGACCAAATACAGTTGGCAGCATCCTGAAGTATACCGTAGATATCATTATGTAACAGCGGATAACTCGCATTATTCCAAGGGCCTTCCTTCCATTCGAACGACCAATCACTGTTATGCTCGTATGAAACACACCCTTTTTCATAATGAGTGTGATTTTTGTGAAAGAAGTTCCAATGCCCCGACTGTGTTCTGTTTGGATTAAAGACCGCGTCAGTTTCCAATATTCGCTTTGCGGTAGAAACGGCGGCTTTTGTGTGTACTTTTTCCATAGGCGTTTCTGCAAGTGCAGTTGCTCTCTCCATAGGATAATATACATTATGCAAAATATCTTTATCGTCGCAGTAATCATATCTTATCTTAAGAATCATATCCGCCCAAGAGTTCTCATCATATTTCAATCTTTCGATATTTGAAAAAGTCGATGCTATTATTCTATTCCTGTCAAAATAGTTTATATCAATCTTCGACTCAAATACGGTACAATCGGAAGGATAATCAATAATATATTCCCAAGAATTGTTTTTTGCCAAAGGAAGTATACCGCTTCCGCCTTTTATTGAGTAGCTTTTCAGCAACAGCGTATTTGTAGTTCCATAATACTTATGTGAGTGTTTTACGATTCCCACGCCGTCTTTATAGTAAGTATTGAAAACAGACCTACCGCTATACTGCTCATAATGTACGGTACGCCACAACTGACAGTCACAAAAAACACCGCAAGGTGTTTCCACTCTTTCTTTGTCGGATACAAAAGTAAGCGTACTACCGTCACTGCCTTGGTAACTCTCTCCAAGCTTTAAGGTTTTATCAAAGAATTTGCCATCACAAAGAGATGAGGTACGAAGAATATTGCTTAGACCGTCAAATCTACGATGCCAGCCCGCCGCCACAGTTTGAAAAGCCCAAAAACGAAATTCGTCATCAACCAAACGGCATTCGACAGCCCCCGCATACAGACGATAATTCTTTTTATTTTTATCCTTGTAGGAATCAACAGTTCGGTCAAGCTTTTTGGAGGTATCCGCCAAAAAGTAAAATATTTCTGATTCATCTAAAATTTCTTTTACTTTACCGTATGCCAAATCCCCGTTTTTCATATCTCCCGCCTTATAATATGCACGGGCAAGCCAAAACCACTCATAAGCCAAGGTTTTGGTAAACCCTAAAGCCTCAAGACGCGGTATCTGCTTATCGCGTATAAATTCAAGTCTTGACTCTTCGGAGACCTTTGAATCCTCTCGGCTGACTATAAAACTCATAACGTCGTCATTTTTACCCTCTTCCGCCGCCGTTCTTATACGGTCAAAAAGAGCCTCGTTTTTTGTACCAGGCAACCACCACCAGCCACGCATTAATACGTCGGCAAGAGCGTGATTTTTGTCCATACATTCAGGCAGTTCTTCAATATCGCGCAGTACGTCTTTGTATATTATTTCAAAACCGTCTTTATTGTTTTTCAGTTGCCACAATTTAAGCTCTTCAACCTTTTTCATAACCTTTTGTACAAGGGTGTCATTCCATTTTTCGTTCATAGCACAAAGCTCCTTTCTCATACGTTTTCTTCCGTCGTGAAGCTGACTTTTAACCGTTCCCTCGGATATGCGCATTTTGTCTGCTATTTCCGCGATAGACAGTCCCTCAAAATAATGCAAAGTAATTATCTGCTTTATTCTTCGCGGAAGTTTGTCTATAGTGTCATCAAGCTCCTTTTTTTCCTCGGATAATGCATAAAGCATCTCAGGATCGTTCCCAATGTCAGCAGCAAATTCCAAGTTATCTACAGCATCAATCGGCAAAAAGCTTCTGTAACGTGTAACGGTATTAAGAGCACAGTTTCTTGCTATTCTGCACACCCAACCGCCGAACTTTGAGGGTTCGCGAAGTGTATTCAGCTTTATCCAGGCTGTAACAAAAGCATCCTGTGCCGCATCTTCAGCCATAAACCCGCTTTTTGTTACAGCGAGTGCGGAATTTATAACGGCGCATTGATATTTTTCAACCAATGCTTCGTATGCATTTTGCTCTCCCGCCAATGTGAGCATAACTAAAGTCTCGTCATTATATTCAATGTAATGCATTTACGCATCCTCCTTTCGCTTATTTATGAAAATTTTCATTTATCAAGCGCTCTGTCTTAAAGACACAATCAATATGAAAAAGGTTGGGAAATAATAAAAAACTCCCCTGATATTTATTATATCAAAGAAGCATATGGTGTGCAATACAAAAAATCTGCCGTTTTATCTTTCAAAAAACACGCTATACTCTATTAAAAGTTGCTTAT
>JAFQOB010000166.1 GCA_017395725.1 Clostridia bacterium | reverse complement strand
CGGTCAAGCGTTTATTATGAACGACGAACAGGCCGACATAATAACAAATGATAAATATAAAAGCTCCCTTTCATACAAGGATATAACTGCCCCCTATTTTGAGAAAGTAAAGAACTGTGATGACCTCACGAAAAAAATGTATCTTGATATGCATTTGTGGCTGCCATACGATATTCTTCTCAAAGCAGACAAAATGACTATGGCTCATTCCCTTGAAGCAAGAGTTCCCTATCTTGACAGAGAGGTATGGAGGGTTGCAAAAACGCTTACTTCAACACAAAAGGCAAAAGGAAGACACACCAAGAGAGCCTTTAGACAAGCGGCTTTATCCCACATTCCGAGCGAATGGGCAAACAGAAAGAAAGCCGGTTTTATGGTTCCTTTCAGAGTTTGGATTCGTGATGCGAAATATGGAGACAGAGTCAAGAAACAATTCTCCGCAGACTACGCAAAAGAATTCTTTAACATTGACGTTCTCAACAAAATGCTCAATGACCATCTTGAAGGAAAAGCTAATAACGCCCGTGTTATATACACCGTATATTCATTCCTTCTCTGGTATGAACAGTATTTCGTTATAAGATAACACAGAGGTAGACATAATGACAAAACAAAAATTTCTCCCGATTATTCTCGGAAGTGACGAAAACGCCTACGGTCAGTCAAGGCTTTTTAACGAAACCTATAATATAAAACCCCTTCTTTGTTGTACAAGACTGCTTACACCTACAAGCAACAGTTCACTTTTTTCTATTCGAAAAATCGACAACTTTGACAAAGATGAGGTTTTTCCCAATGCTTTACTGAATGTTCTTAAAGAATACAAAGAAAAGTATGAAAAGCTTATAGTTATTCCCTGTTCGGACTACTATAGCGCTCTTATGTCAAAACACTATCACAAATTTGAGGGACTTATTGAAAACAAGTTTATCTCCCCCGAGCTGCTTGACACACTTGATACTAAAGATAAGTTTTATGCTCTCTGCGAAAAGTACGGTATGGACTATCCGCAAACCTACGTTGCTCTTCCCGATGACAGAATTGCCGCAATAGATAAACTGACCTTTGATTTCCCCATTGTCGTAAAACCAGAAAACTCCAATGCCTACGAATACTTGCACTGCGAGTTTGAAGGCAAGAAAAAAGTATTCTTCTTCTATGACAGAGAATCATATATTAAAGTTATGGAAAGTATGAATAAATCGGGATATATAGGCAAACTCATTATTCAGGAATTTATTCAGGGCGACGACTCGGCTATGAGAGTTATGAACTCTTATTCCGACTCAAACGGCAAGGTGAGACTTATGTGTCTCGGTCAGCCTGTACTCGAAGAATATCACCCTAAAACTCTCGGCAACTACGCGGCTATTATTTCTCGCGGCGACAAAGAACTCTATGAAAAAATTAAGAAGTTCCTTGAAGATATCGGTTACATCGGCTTTTCCAATATCGATATGAAATATGACGAGAACCGCAAGAAGTATTATATGATGGAAATTAATCCTCGCCCCGGAAGAAGCTCGTTCTTTGTAAGGGCGGCAGGACTAAACCTAATGAAAACTCTTGTGGAAGATACTGTTGAAAATAACCCACACAGTTGCACAATGAACGAAAATGAAGCTCTTTGGGCAAACGTTCCCAAATGCGTTGTGTTTAACTACGTTGAAAATACCGAATTAAAAGCTGAAATTAAGAAGTTAATCAAGCAGAAAAAATATATGAGAACCCTTGATTGCAAAGAGGATTTTAATATAAAACGTTGGCTTAAAATAAAACGGTATTACCTCAGTCAATATAAAAACTTTAAAAAATACTATTTCAAGAAAAAATAACAAGCGAAAACGGCTTTGCAAAATGCAAAGCCGTTTTATATTTCCGGGGGACGTCGAAAGGCGCCGTCTCCCTACCGGTTTGTGCCGTTTTTATATTACATCGTAGGGACGATTCACGAATCGCTCGGGATTTTGTTTGTGCGGATTATATTGTTTTTTATCGGCGGCACCAAGGCACCGCCCTACAGTATAGAGGTAAAGTTTGTACAAATAATATCAAGCGGTCATTTCGAGTGGAACACCGTCAGGTGTGGAATCGAGAAATCTCCTTGCTCTGCTTTTTCTAATTAACTATAAAACTCATAAAAAGTTTGTGCTTTATTTTGTTTTGCATCTGCAAGAAGTGTCCAAAATCCAGACAGCTTTTCTCTCGGTACCCTTATACCATCTTTGAGTCTAAACTCACCGAAGGTTACGTAATAGTTTCCCCATTCATCAACAATAACCGTTACATCTTCACTTATACCTTGAATGAGATCGTTTTCGTCGCATCTCGTCAATTTCAAATATTTTGTAACAGTGTTTGTTGGTATATTCTCACCTGCTCCCTCTTTTTGAAGCCCATTTATTATTTTAGTAATAT
>JAFQOB010000165.1 GCA_017395725.1 Clostridia bacterium | reverse complement strand
GAATCAAACGTCATTATATTCACTCACCTTTAGACTTGAGTAGTAAAAGTATTCCCAATCCATTATATGCAATAATTGGATATAAGTTATAGAAAAACGTTAAAATCAATGAAACCTGCAATTGATATTGGGATGACAATCTTTCGCTCAGCACACCGTTAATAATGACTCCCGCTATAAAAAGTCCCGCAACAGCTATGAAAACATAAACAAATGATATAATTTTAAAAAACTTATTTTTTATAATCATTCCGCATACAAAGAAACAAATCGCCGGAACTGCAATTTTGAAAAAATTGTTATCTGCAGCAGTTTTCCAAGCTATAGGATAATTTGCAAAAGGAAGAAGAAATCCACAGAAAATCAATACATACGACAAAAAATCAAATATCCATAAGCTTATTCCTAAATTTTCTCTTTTTACAATTTTTCTAAAACCTAATATAACTGCTAACTCAATCAAAAAATACACAAGGCTCAAAAACATTTCAAAATAAAGTCTTATTTCACTTTCAAACAATCCCCTATTAAAAAACACTTCAATCAAGCTTGGCGTTATCATTATATCAAAAAAGCAACACAAGCCCTTTGCACAAGCAAATACAATAAAGAAAATACCGAAATGTTTATACGAAAATTCTGACCTTTTCATTATTGTTTTTAGATATTGCACATCAGCAACATAATTTTGTTCATTCATAGTATATCCTCCTTCACTTTATATCATAAAGTGGCTTTACACTTTATATTATAAAGTGCTTTTAACTTACTGTCAAGACTTTTTCGATATATTATTCAATTTTGACATCATATCCAATCAACAATGTGTTTTTTTGTACAAATTAACATTTTCATAAAATAAAAAACTGTCTCAAATGCATTTTTTGCAATACCGAGACAGTTCTCCATTAAATATAATAACTTACGCATTCTTTATGAGTGTGTTTATTCTTTCTCTCATATTGAGGATATACTCTTCTTCAATAGGATATTTCATAAAGGTAAAGCCTTCAGCTCCCTCTTCGACAGCAGCCAAAGTTTTGTCCCTTCCGACAAGACTTTCACAGAGCATCATAGCCTTGTGGTCTTCCAACGCCATAGTAAATTGACGGCTGTGCAAAGACTGGTATGCCGTACCGTCTTGCGCAGGATATACTAAGAAACAGTCTCCTGCAGGTGTAAAATACTCTCCGCAAGTCTCGTGATAGGGGTTAATAGGCTTTACGGAATAACGGCTATTCCAGAAGTTAAAGCCCCAATGCAAGAAGCCTTTAATATCGTTCTTATATATCTGTGCACCGATAATTCTTATACGTGAACCGGGCATAGATACGAATCTGTTTGCAACGTCAATATTTTGTGAACAGCAGTAATATACCCAAAGTCCAGGCACTTTATTTTCAATAAATGGCACAATGTGGTTACTTCCGGGGATAGGACAGTCCACAACGCCGTTTTTGTAGAATTCATAGTTAGACAAAGCGTCGATAATGACGTAATCTTTAAGCTTTTCTGAAACAACGTTTCTCGCCTTACTGTAGTTTTCAAGATGATGCACCTGAGGTTCGTCGGATATGTGGTAGAAGCACTGCTTATCTATACCCTTTTCCTTGAGATAAGGAATAAGAGCATCAAGAAATGCGTGAAGAAATTCAGTATATTCACTTCCTGCGGCTTCTGTTTCCCAACCGAAAATCTTTTTATATTCGCCGTCAACGGTTGCCATAACCTTAGGCGCATGCTCTGCTCCCCACTGAGTAAAGAAATGGTTCATTTCAAAAAACTTAACGCCGACACGCTGACACATTTCTATCCATCTGCCAAGCTTTTCAAAACCAAAACTGTATTTTCCGCCTGTCAAAGTTACGTCAACAAGCTGTGTTGTAAGTCTTTCACCACCGACAAGAGTATCAAGGGGGGGAGTAAACAATGGAGTCAAAAGCGTATTAACACCGCTTTCAACCGCTTCTTTAACGTAGTTTTCAATAATTTCCCAGTGTCTTTCAGACCACACTTCAACGTTATAATACTGTGCAAGACAGTCTGTATAGAACCATTCCGTATGATAGATGGAAAGAGGCTCTGTTTTCTTTCCTATAACCTCGACAGTAATTTCAGTTTCAGCAAGCGTTCTTCCCTCTAAAACCGCCTTAAACTTAACGGGATAACTACCGGCTTCTATTCCCTCTTTACATTCAATCGTAACAAAAATCGAACGCAACTCGTCCTGAACGAAAATAAGATTATTTGCTTGTTCAAGATTGAAAGGCAAAAGCAAATCGGGATATAGTCCGGGTTCTTTTCTTAAATAATTATCGTCATTCTGGTCCTTGTAAACAGGCATTCTTACAGGAACCATTTCAACAGATTCAAGCTTTATAAAATCTTTAATGGGCGATTCCAATTCAAGATTGCACTTAAAAGCACATCTTCTGTAGAGAGGAGTTTCACCGGAAAAGGCAAGCTGAAAGCTCAGTCTTTCATTAGAAAGCATAGAGATTCTTTCCAACTGCTTCTTTTCATCAATTTTTTGGTCACCAAAACATTTTTCAAGACCTGATATAATCTTTAAATCAAATTTTTCCATAACTGATGCTACCTCTTTTTGATTAATTGTCATATATATTATATCAGCCGCAAACCCATAAAGTCAATAGGTTAATATCTATTAGATATACAATTTTATGTAATAATGTCGTTTTTTAATAGTTTATTTACACAAACCCTTGAAGTTGTTGACAGTTGTGTGCTATAATTAAATTTGACAACGTGAAAGGACTGATAAAAACGGATACAAAAATAAAAGTTAGACGGCCTAAAAAACCAAAAGGCTTGTTGGGAATAATTATAAGGCGCTTTCTTCTCTGCTTTTTTACAGTAATTATTTTAATAGTTGCTACACTTTACGGTGTTTGTGCAGTAGTATTTAAAGGTCCAAGCCCCGATGCCAGAGACAAACTCGTAACATCGACCTTGGAAATGAGTGCGGCAAAATGGGTTCCGAAGCTATTCTTCAGCCAAGAAGAAATTGATGCTATTGTAAAAGCCAATTCTGTGGTAGATTCAAACGAGATTACAGACCCGGGACTTGTTGTTCCCCCCTCCGTTGATGACGAATCACAAACCAAAAATGACGAATGGGCTGAATATCCCGATGGAATAAGAATAGTTAACGTTAAAGGCGATACATACAGAGGCTATCTTATGATAGTCCGAGACCCCTCAAGAGTATATGTAGGTACGTCAAGTAATTTCAAAAACAACAAACCCGGACTGAGAATATTTGAGGCAATAAAGAAAGAGGGGGCAATTGCCGCTATAAACGGAGGCGGCTTCCCCGATGTAGGCGGCTCAGGTACAGGCGACGTTCCCATTGGACTAACAATTTCAAAAGGCGAATTGCTTTGGGGCCAAAAGAATACTAATTATAACGGTGTTATCGGCTTCAACAAAGATAATGTGCTTATTGTAGGCAATATGACAGGCAAACAAGCACTTGATGCGGGAATACGCGACTGCGTTTGCTTTGGTCCCATACTTGTTGTAAACGGTGAGCCCGCTCAAATTAACGGAGCATCAGGCAGCCTTAATCCTCGTTCGGCAATAGGTCAAAGAGCTGACGGTGCTGTACTTCTCCTCTGTATAGACGGAAGAATGCCAAGCAGTCTCGGGGCATCTTATGCCGACCTTAGAGATATTATGGTAGAATACGGTGCTGTAAACGCAGCAAACCTTGACGGCGGTTCATCTACCCATATGTACTATAAGGGCGAACCGGTAAACGTAAGCTCCTCCCTTTACGGTCCTCGAAAAATGCCCACGTTCTTTATGGTAAAGGAGTGACAGTACTATGGCAACAAAATTTAAAAAAGCAAAGTCATCAAAAGTCGGCACCATAATTTTTTACTCTGTTTACTCGGTATTGGTTATAATTGCAATTTTCTGTATTATGTACTTACTGAAAGAGCTTTCGTTGTATCTTGACAGCTATGAACGTTCTTTGGATAAATACGAAGCCGAAGAAATTTTTGAAGAATACTTCTCTCCCTGCCGTTTTGATAAGCTATACGATATGCAAAAGGTTGAACTTTCAAAATTTGAAGACAAGAACGATTTTATTGCATATATGGAAAAACAGTACAACGGCAAAGAGATAATTTACAAAGAAGTATCTGCTGGACTCAGTGATGATAAAAAATATTCGGTTGCAGCAGATAAAGTTAAATTCGCTGAATTTACACTTTCAAAAACAAATAAACCTGAAGCACCCGAAGATACGTGGCAACTTCTTTCGCTTTCTACCATTTACCAAAAGAATGAATCTGTGGCAGTAAAAATATACAAAGGCAGTAAGGTGTTTGTTAACGATATCGAATTAACCGACAGCTATATTACATCAGACAACATATCCACCGAGTCGTGTAAACACGTTCCTGAGGGAGTGACGGGCATAATGATGTGCGAATATGAAGTAGACGGCCTTTTGCTCAAACCTACAATTAAGGTTATAAACAGGTACGGTAACGAAAGTAAACTTGTTTATAATGAAAAAGATAATATATACGTAGAGGAAATTACGTACGACGAGCCAACCAAGGATATTATAAAACGTGCAACAGATGCCGCACAAACTTATGCAAAATATATTACTCTTGATGCATCGCTTAATAACCTTTCAAAGTATTTTGACTCAACCTCAAACACTTACCGCAATATCAGAGTTAGCGAAATAAAGTGGTATACAGCACATATTGGGTACAAATTTGAAGACGTTGAGCTGAAAGAATACTACAAATATGATGAAAACACTTTTTCGATAAGATATTCCTGTAACCACCAAGTATACAGAACAAAAACAGATATACACACATTTCCGCTTGATTTAACACTATATTTTAAAAACATAAAAGGTGATTATTACGTTTACGATATGGTGTCAAATTACTGATTCTTTTTAAAAGGAGGAAATAATGGAAAACGAAAACGCCTTACAAAAAGAAATTGAATTGTACCTTGAAAAAGAAAATATCGACAAGGAAAAGATTCGCAATTTTTTCGAAGACAAGCTACAAAAGATATCACAGCCAAGACTTTATAATTTTTCTAAGCTTATGGCGTATTATAAGTGCGCTATGATGGAGATTGAAACCAAGCTTAACGTTCTTGACGTTGAGTTTAGTCTCCAACACGACAGAAACCCAATAAACGATATAAAATCCCGTCTGAAAAGCTTTCAAAGTATTAAAGAAAAGCTTGAAAGACAAAATCTTCCCTTTTCTATTGATTCTATTGAAGAGCACTTGAACGATATTGCAGGCGTCAGAGTGGTTTGTTCTTTCCCTGATGACGTATATATGCTTGCCGAAGCCTTGCTTCAACAAGACGATATATCCCTCGTATCAAAAAAAGACTACATAAAGAATCCGAAACCCAACGGATACAGAAGCCTTCATCTTATCGTTACAGTACCGATTTTTCTTGCTCACGAGAAGAAGCACATGAAAGTAGAAATACAGTTACGCACGATTGCGATGGACGTATGGGCAAGTCTTGAGCATCAGCTCAGATACAAGAAGGAAACAGAATACACACGAGAGATGGCTGACGAGCTTTTATATTGTGCTAATCTTTCAGCAGAGCTTGACGAAAGAATGGATAAACTTCGCGAATTAACTATTTCAAAAAATTAACAAAAAAGGCTCTCCCTTCGGGAGAGCTCCGTCGTAGGCGGTAAGAGGGCTTGTTTAACAAGCCTTTTTTACATATATTATCATCTTATTTGAGGCATTTTACATTCGTTTCTTATTTTTTGTTACCGAAATCAAATCTGTAAATGTTTTGAGAATCAATATCAACCGCCGGTAATATTATAGGCGGAACTCCGCCATTGGCTGATATGGTTGTTATTATGGACTTGGCATAGGGAAAAACCTCTTTAAAAGCTTCACGGTGAATAGTATCCTTATCCATTCCCGCAGTATAGGTATAAAATGCCGCAATTCTGGTTTTAGCATAAAATTTATCTGCATTGTCTTTATCGTATACTTCAACCGAAAAGACACCGACACATTTATTTTCTTTATCGTATTTTACGTTGAAGCTGTATTTATTCTCAAGCTTTATCTGTATACCTGTTTCAAGTATATTTTTAAACTGCATTTCCTCTACTCTATATGCATTAAGTGTTACCGATGCCAAGCTCTTCACCTACTTTTCTTTGTTTTCCCTATCTTGCATATTTTATCACATATTTTTGTTTTACGCAAGTTTTATTGACAAAGATTTTGAAAAGTGGTACAATTTTTTAGAAGATATAAATGGTTATTAGGAGATAAATTATGTTTGTATTAGACGAATATTTAGCAGACCTTGAAACACTCGTTAATATTGACAGCAACTCTTTCGACCCGATTGGGTTAGCAGAAATAGTGAATGCCGTAGAAGCAATTGCCTTAAAAATGGGGTTATATGTAAAAAGACATAAGACATCAGAACTATCGGGAGACTATCTTGAAATAAGCAATAAAGAAAATGCAGAACGTTATGACGTTATGCTGATGAGCCACCTTGACACAGTTCAGCCTGTTGGTTTTGCAAAGACACATCCTTTCAGCAGAGATGATAAATATGTTTACGGCCCCGGGACCTGCGATATGAAGGCGGGCGGGCTTTGCGGTTTATACGCTGTAAAGGAGCTCGATGATGAAACAAAAAACAAACTCTCTATAGGACTTATGTTTAACTGTGACGAAGAGATATTAAGCCGTTATTCATCACCGCTTACTGTTAAAATGGCAAAAAAGAGCGATTATGCTTTTGTTATGGAGTCTACCAACGATGCAGGTACACATACAACAAAACGCAAGGGCTCCGGAACATACAAGATTAAATTTCACGGTATCCCCGGACATTCGGGATACATTTTTGACGTTCGTACAGCCAATGCGGTTGTAGAAATGGCACATTGGGCTACCGAGCTTCATAAATTGAATAACCGAGATACCCTATTCTCTGTTAATGTAGCTATAGCAAACGGAGGAAAGGTTACAAACGTAGTCCCCGATTATGCAGAGCTTTCAATTAATATCCGCGTTGTAGAAAAGTCTCAGTACGATTTGTTTGAAAACAAGATAAAAGAACTTGCCGAAAATCCTATAATTGACGGTGTTACCACCAAGGTTGAAATTATTTCCAAGAATTATCCTATGTTACCCGCTGACGGAATGGACGAATATTTAGACAGAGTAAAAAAGGTATTCTCTTCTATCGATCAGAAATTTGAATTATATCCCATACGCGGAGGCTCTTCCGACGGAAATATAATTGCAGATGCGGGGACACGCTGTATTGACAGCTTAGGTCCTCTTGCAGCAGGAGGGCATACCCCAAATGAAAAGGTTTGGATAGATGATATCAAACCTTGTGTTATGCGTATGAAAGCCCTTATCGAAGAAATAGCTTCACACAAAAACTAATACGAAAGGTTATTATATGTTTGATTTAAATGCTTACTTAAGAGACTTAGAAACAGTTGTTAATATTGACAGCAACTCCTCTGACCCCATAGGGTTAAACAAATGTGTAGACGTTTTTGAAAGATTAGCCAAGGAACAGGGTTTGTTTGTAAAAAGACATCACATTGGTGACTATACTGGTGATTATCTTGAAATCAGCAACCGAGAAAACGCCGACCATTATGACGTTATCATGATGGGACATATTGACACTGTGCAACCGATTGATTACACAAAAGAATATCCATTTCATATTGAAGGAGAGCTTGCTCACGGTCCAGGTATATCCGATATGAAATGCGGCACTCTTGCTATGCTTTATATTATAAAAGAATTAGACAAAGAGGTTTTAGACAATCTTTGTATCGGAATTTTAATGAATTGTGACGAAGAGATATCCAGCCGTTATTCAGAGCCAATAACCCGAAGCATTGCAAAAAAGACCGATATTGCATTTATTATGGAAGGCGGAAAAAACGACGGCGGTCATACAATAAAACGTAAAGGAACCGCAACGTATAAAATTAAATTCAACGGACTTGCTTGCCACGCAGGACAAATACTTGTACAACCTAACGCAAACGCATTGGTTGAAATGGGAAGATGGGCAGTTGAGATTTACAAGTTAAACAACAAAGATACAGGCTTTTCTGCCAACTGTGGAATATGCTCCAGCGGCCACGCAGGAAATGTTGTTCCCGATCATGCAGAACTTACTATAAATATCCGCGTTGTAAATAAAGAACAATTTGACGAATTTGAAAGCAACTTACAAAGACTCGCAAAAACCCCTTTTGTTGAAGGCGTTACTGTAGAAATAGAAAGGTTAGCAAAAAAGACACCTATGCTCCCCGCAAAAGGTATGGACGAATATCTTGAAAGAGTGAAAAAAGTATTCAAAGAAAAGTTGGGACTTGATTTTTACACAAAACCAATGGTTGGAGGCTGCTCCGACGGAAATATCATTGCAGACGAAGGCGTAATTGTACTTGACCATTTAGGCCCTCACGGTTCAGGTGGCCACAAACGTGTTGAGTTTCTATACAAAGACGAAGTATATTATTGCATCAACCGTATGACAGCCCTTATTGAAGAAATATCGGACCACAAGAAAAACACTTTGAATTAACCCCCTATAAAAGACACAAAAAACCGACACTTTTTCGTGTCGGTTTTTTATATCACTGAATTGTTTTAAGCAACATTTCGCGGAGAACCTGTGGGTCGCAGTTACCTTTAAGTTCTTTCATACACTTACCGAAGAGCGCCATAAGAGCCTTTTCTTTACCACTCTTATAGTCGGAAACAGACTTCTGGTCTGCCGCAACAACAGCGTTGATAACGTCTTGAATCTTTCCTGTATCATTAGAAACGATAAATCCGTTTTCTTCTGCATATTTTTCGGGGTCAATGTCATTTTCAAACATTTCATCAAGAATCTTTCTTGCGTTTGCATTACCAACCTTACCGTCGGCAACAAGCTTAATAAGCTGTCCCAAAGCCTTACCGTTTATATCAAGCATATCTGCAGTAAGCTGTTTACGGTTCAATACCTTCATACAGTTGGATATAATCCAGTTTGCAGCCTCTTTAGCCATTCCGCATTCAGCGTAAGCAGCTTCAAATACATCGCAAAGAGCGCGGCTTTCTGTAAGAAGGTCAGCATCGTATTCACCGAGTCCAAGCTCGTTAATATACTTTGCTTTCTTAACTTCGGGAAATTCGGGAAGAGATGATTTAATAGCATCAAACCATTCATCATCAATACACACAGGCATAACGTTGGGGTCGGGGAAATAACGGTAGTCACCTGCAGTTTCCTTATTTCTCATAGCAAAGCTCTTGCCCTTAATATCGTCCCAACGGCGTGTTTCCTGAACAAGCTCTTCCGTACCGTTTTCGATAGCGTCAATATGTCTTGCCGTTTCATACTCGATAGCACGTTCGATAGCTGAAATAGAGTTCATATTCTTCATTTCGGTTCTGACACCGAGAACGTTGCTTCCCTCAGGTCTTACGGAAAGGTTAACGTCGCAACGCATAGAGCCCTGCTCCATACGGCACTCGGAAACTTTTGCAAAACGGAGAAGCGAACGAAGTCTTTCAAGGTATGCAACAACCTCTTCTGCGCTAGACAAATCGGGTTGGCTTACAATTTCTATAAGCGGAACAGACGTACGGTTGAAGTCAACGAAGGTTGTATTTGTCCAATCGTCGTGAACGAGCTTACCTGCATCTTCTTCCATGTGTATCTGCTTGATTCTGATATCCTTTTCACCTTTAGAGGTATTGATTCTAACCGTACCGTTTACGGCAACGGGAGAAAACCACTGGGTCGTCTGATATGAACCGGGAAGGTCTGGATAGTAATAGCTCTTCTTATCAAAAGTAGTAACGCGGTTAATATCGCAGTTAAGCATCATACCCGCCGTCATACCAAGGTCAACAACGTGTTTGTTTACCACAGGAAGCATACCGGGCATACCGCAGCATGCGGGGCATACGTGGTCATTCTGTTCACCGCCGAATTTTGCAGAACATGAACAGAATATTTTAGATTCGGTAGCGAGTTCAATATGAACTTCCAAACCGATGACTGTCTCGTATTTAGTTGCCATTAAAGACCCACTCCTTCCAATTTACTTGCAATGTCAAGCAACGTATTTTCAGAAAATGCCTTTCCGATAAACTGTACTCCACCGGCAACAACTGCGGGAAGACCGGTTATTGTTGCGGGAGCAGTATAGAGGTTTTCATCATAAGCAATATATATATTTGCATCTGTATCTGCTTTTGTGTATGCAGTTTTTGAGCTTGCAGGCATAAGAACTGCATCAAATGTTTCAAATAATTCAGCAAACTTTTCTACAATAACACGACGGATACGGAGACCTTTGTCATACATCTTCATATAGTTATCTGTGGAAAGGGTCTCAGAGCCGAAGAGAATAGCATTTTTTAGAAGCTCACCAAAAGCTTCTGTACGGCTATTTGTGTAAAGCTCGTCAATAGTTGTATAGTTAGGTGTTCTGTAACCGTATTTTACACCGTCATAACGTGATACGTTGTTGCAAAGCTCAGCCGACATAAGAATGTTCCAAGCTGATTTTGCTGCTGCAAGTATACTGTCATCAATTTCACAAACTTCAATACCGTTTGCTTCAAGCATTTTCTTTACTTCTGCAATTTTAGCTTTTACAGCATCGTCTGCACTCTCGGTGATAGACTTTGCAATAGCAATTTTCTTAGCGGGAGAAAAGTCTGCATTTGATTTAATAAGGGCACACTTCTCTTCCGAAAGACTTGTACCGTCTTTGTCATCATGTCCCGCAATTACGTCAAGCACTTCTTTAACTGCCGAAACAGTGTTAGCAGTTACGCTTACCGCTTCACCCGAACAAGCAATAGATATGGTACCGAAACGGCTTACCGTTCCATAGGTAGGCTTAACGCATATCTGACCGTTCAAAGCGGCTGCTCTTCTGGGCGTACCGTTTGCATCAAGTCCGATAGCAGCTACAGCATCGCCTGTCTTTACCAATTCGGAAGATGCAGTAATCAAAGTACCGTCAGCCTTTTCCGTTGCTCCAAAGTAAGAGGTTTCACCGAGAAGGTCTATACAAAGTTCGCCAACCTTTGCCTTTCCGCCGATAGCGTAGCCGTTGTTTTCAAGTCTGTCTACAACTTCAGCGTTAAAAAGACTCATATATCCTTCAAGCATTTTTGAACCGGCAGCGGTGGGATAATCCTTTGTCAGAATCATATCGTCAAGTGCGATTATCTTTCCCGAAGCCTTTGTATTTTTACTGATATAAAGTTCCATAAAGTCTAACTCCTTCCCCGATATTATTCAACAAGACGGGGTACCTGCCAGTAACCCTCTGTCGTCTCGGGAGCGCCTTTTTGGAGGTCTTCTCTCGAATATTTTTTTATTACCTTATCCTCACGAACAACAGTAAGAATAGGCATAACGTGAACCATACGTTCAACGTCATCTGTATTTATAGCATTAATAATGTCCATTTCACTTTCCTGCTTTGCATAGAAAGCAAGGAACGACTCTTTTTCCTGTTCGGTAAGCTGAAGCTGATTCAGTTTTTCGAGCCTGCGTAAAATTTCTCTGTCCATAAGTCAAGACCTCCTTAGTCTCTTACTTTTATATGAACCTCACGGAGCTGCTGTTCTGTTACTTCTCCGGGAGCTCCCATCATAACGTCTTGAGCGTTACCGTTAAGCGGGAACGCGATTACGTCACGTATAGTATCTTCTTCAGCGATAAGCATAACGATTCTGTCAATACCGGGTGCCATACCTGCGTGAGGAGGAGCACCGAATGAGAATGCGGTATACAATGCACCAAACTTAGACTTAACGTCTTCTTCGCCGTAACCGGCAATTTCAAATGCTTTTTTCATAATATCGGGGTTGTGGTTACGTACAGCACCCGAGGAAAGCTCAACGCCGTTACAAACGATATCGTACTGATATG
>JAFQOB010000164.1 GCA_017395725.1 Clostridia bacterium | reverse complement strand
CATCTCCCAAAAATCGTGACTTTCTCCCGAATAAACAAAACTCCTGTCAAATTCATAATAATGAATAGTTACGATTTTAGAAATATTTATTAAAGAATTCAATTTCGTTTTTACATAAGTTGCTTTCATATTCATCCCCATATTCTATAATATTGTGCACAAAAATGAACTTTTGTAACAAAAAAATGACTGTCCTCAAGGGACAACGTTGCTGTATACTGATTATACAACATAACACTCTAAAAAACAAGGGGGATTTTAAAAATGAAAAAAGGTATAAGTATTTGGTCATTTCCTGAGCAAAAATTAAACTCCAGCTTTGCACTCGCAAAGGATGCAGGATTTGAAGGTGTGGAAGTAGCCCTTGCCGAAGAGGGAGAGTTATCCTTACAAACCACAACAAAACAGCTTCTCGAAATCAGAAAACAAGCCGATGACAACGGAATTGAGCTTTACAGCGTTGCAAGCGGTCTGTACTGGGATTATTGGTTTAACGACGACGCCCCTTCAATCAGAGAAAAAGCCGTATCCAACTGCAAAAAACAAATAGAGACGGCAAGTATACTCGGATGCGAGTCAATACTTGTAATTCCGGGGGTAGTAAACGCAGACTTTGCAGACCCTAATAAAGTTGTTGATTATTGCACCACCTACGAAAGAAGCCTTGAAGCCTTTCTCGTTTTAAAAGAAATTGCCGAACAGTACAAGGTCGAAATAGGACTTGAAAACGTATGGAACAAATTTCTTCTCTCTCCGTTAGAAATGCGCGATTTTATAGATAAGATAGGAAGCAAATACGTCGGAAGCTATCTGGATATCGGAAACACACTTTTGAACGGATATCCTGACCAATGGATACGTGCATTGGGCAACAGAATAAAAAAAGTTCATTTTAAAGATTACAGAAAAGCGGCAGGCGGTCTTCACGGATTTGTTGACTTACTGGCCGGAGACCTTGACTTCCCGGCTGCTATGACCGCCCTTAAAGAAATAGGATACAACGGATGGGTAACAGCCGAAATGATACCTAATTACAAATATTACACGGAAACCATCATATACAATACATCCAACGCTATGGATAAGATTTTAGGGAGGAAATAAACTGTGTTAAAAATAGGACTTATAGGCTGCGGATTTATGGGCGATATGCACGCCAACTGCTACAAAAACATTGAAGGCGTAGAACTGTGCGCAGTTGCAGATATACGCCGTGAAAAAGCAGAATCGGCTGCAAAAGGAACAAACGCTGTAATTTACAGCGACGGAAAAGACCTTATTGCACAGGCAGACGTGGATATAATAGACATCTGTCTTCCGACATATCTTCACACTGAATACGCAATTGCAGCTATGGACAAAGTAAAATATTTGTTTATAGAAAAACCTGTTGCACTCAATGCAGATGAAGGGGACCTTCTTCTCAATAAAGCAAAGGAAACAGGCTGTAATATACAAATAGGTCAAGTAATTAGATTTTGGGACGAATACGTAGTTCTCCGTGAAATAGTAGAAAGCAAAAAATACGGAAAGGTAGTTAATGCTAATTTTCGCCGTATAAGCCCCCGACCCGATTGGGGCTGGGAAAATTGGCTTACCGACGCTCGTCGTTCAGGCGGTGCTGCTCAGGATCTGCACATACACGATACCGATTACGTTTTGTCAATATTCGGCGAACCTAAAAGCTATTACTCTATCAAAAATACACTCGGAGAAACTAACTCTTACGTAAACACCCTTATGCAATACGAGGATTTTGCCGTTAGCGTTGAGGGAACGTGGGCTCTTCCCTTCACTCATCCTTTTGAAGCAAGCTTCAGAGTTGTTTTCGAAAAAGCTACCGTTGAAAACGGGGCTAACGGATTTATGGTTTACACCGACTCTTCTGCGAAAATAATCGAAATTGAAAAGAAAGAGCTAAAAGGCTGTGTTGAAGGTGGAAACATATCTGATTTAGGCGGATATTACAATGAGCTGTCATACTTCTGCAGCAGAGCGAAAGAGTGCCTTCCCATAGAGCAGGCAACCCTTGAAAACGGAGTTTCCTCTCTTAAATTCCTAAAAAAGGAGCTGTCATTTAATGCTTAACGTAGGAATTATTGGTTGCGGCAACATTTTCACTATGCACGCAACCTCGGCGGCACATCTGCCGAACGCGAAAATCGTCGCCGTATGTGACATAAAAAAAGACAGAGCCGATAAAGCAGCAAGTAAATACGGAGCCAAAGCTTTTTATGATTACAAGGAAATGATTAATTCAGCCAAACTTGACGTAGTTCACGTTTGTGTTCCCCACTATATGCATCCAATTATCTCAAAATACGCTATTGAGCACGGAATAAACGTTCTTTGCGAAAAACCTATGAGTATAGACTATTCCGACGGACAGAAAAACGTTAAGCTTGCCGAGGAAAAAGGCGTCAAATACGGTATAATCTTTCAGTGCCGTTACAACGATACCTCAAGATTGATAAAAGAAAACCTTGAAAACGGCAAACTCGGTAAGGTTATATCCGCCCGTGTAGTGCTGACCTGGTGCAAACCCGACTCATATTATTCGCTTTCCGATTGGAAAGGAACATGGGACAAAGAAGGCGGCGGAGTTATAATAGACCAAGCTATACATTCACTTGATCTCGCAAACTGGTTTATCAACGACGAGCCCGTCAAAGTTCAGGCAAGTATCGCAAACAGAGGGCACTCAATTATGGAAGTAGACGATACAGGAGAGGGTTTTATCCAATATAAAAACGGAGCTACACTATCATTTTGGGCTATGAACAACTACGGTTGCGACGAGCCTATCGAGATAAGACTTCTTTGCGAAAACGGTAAAGCCGTAATGAGCTACGACGAAGCTGAAATAACCTTTAACGACGGAACGGTTCTGTCTACGAAACAACAGCCCGACGGAATATATTATGAAGGCGGCAAAGAATACTGGGGCTTCAGACACATAAGACAGATTGCAGATTTTTACGATGCCGTAGAAAATGACCGCCAGCCCGATATTAGCGGCAATGAGGCGTTAAAAATACAGAAAATCATTTGCGCTATTTATAAATCAGGCAAAACTAACACCACAGTTTCTTTTGAAAACAGTATGGAAAATTAAAAAAAGTATGTTACAATAGCTTATACAAACACTAATAAAAAAAAGACAACGGAGACTTGTTATGAAAAATGATATTTTCACAATGGAAGGAAAAAACGTAATATTTACGGGCGGTTGCGGTGCACTCGGCAGAGTTATGGTAAAAGCCTTACTTGAATACGGAGCAAACGTCGCTGTCCCTGAAATGTGTGACAGGTTCGATGAAAGCTTCGACCAATACAAAAACAACAACAAGTTAAAAGTCATAATAACAGACCTTAGCAGCACTGAAAGCATTAAAGCTTCCTTCTCGGAAGCAGATAAGGCTTTCGGCGGTATTGACGTCCTCGTTAACTGCGCGGCTTACGGCGGCGGAGCAGGCGGCAAAAGCTGTGAATACAGACTGGATAAAATTGATGACGAAACCTGGGAAAACGGCGTCGACGGAACACTTAACGTTATTTTCCGTTGCACGAGAGAGGTAATACCCTATTTTGACAAAAAAGGCAAAGGTACTATAGTTAACGTAGGGTCAATGTACGGACTCATCGCTCCGGATTTTGAAATATACGGAGATAATATTCCCTGGAGTCCTCCCACCTACGGTGCAGGAAAAGCGGGCGTTCTTCAGTTTACACGTTACTGCGCATCTGCGCTTGCACGCCGTAACATAAGAGTAAACAGCATTACCCCCGGACCTTTTCCGGGAATAACCCCTGCAACAGATATGGAGTTTATCGGCAGACTCAGCAATAAAACCATGTTAAAGCGCACGGGTAAAGCAGAAGAACTAAACGGCGCGTTGTTGCTCCTTGCCTCTGATGCATCTTCTTTTATGACGGGAACAAACATTGTAGTTGACGGCGGTATGACACAATGGTAAAATGCTTGCAGAGGCACAACAATAAACAACACTAATTATACAAGGAGATAAATTTATGAAAAGACTTTTAGTTTTTTTCGCAATTATTGTTCTTGCTCTTTCCTTTTCGGCTTGCGGTCCTGATAAGCCAATTCCTAACGGTAATGAAACTACGGCTCAGACAGAAGAACAGGAAACCACCGAACAGCCTGTTGATAAACCCGCAAACAAGCTTCCCGACGGCATCAATCCCGACGATTACGCGAAGTTTGTTCAGTTCGAGCTTCCAGAAAACTTCAGAGAAGCAGCTGTTGCGCAGATGCGTAAGCAAGCGACTATTGTTTGGACTCCCGAGTATAGCTTCAGCTATGGCAACACCTACGACAACTGGGGATTTAAGATGACATATTCGGCCGGAAAGAAATACACCGGTCTTCCCTACGGCAATATGAACTGTTGCATGAGTGAATTTCAAAAATATCTTGACGAGCACGGCGGCAAGTTT
>JAFQOB010000163.1 GCA_017395725.1 Clostridia bacterium | reverse complement strand
TGCAAGCTGACCGCATATTCCCATAACAACACACGCTGTTACGGCGGCATTTATTCCCTTATCTTCAGATAAAAATACTGCACACAGCGTACCAAGCATACAGCCTGTCCCTGTTATTTTTGACAGCTGAGGACTTCCGTTTTTTATAAGTATTACTTGTTTACCGTCGGAAATAACGTCAGTTTTTCCGCTTGCAAGAATAACGGTGTTATATTTTTTTGCAAGAAATGCTGCCGCCCGACTTATTTCAGTTATGCTTATAGCCTTATCCGCATCCACTCCTGCCGAGGAGTAACCGTCATCAAACAGGGCGTTTATTTCTGAATAGTTCCCTTTTATAAGAAAAGGCTTTGCAACAGCTATAAGCTTTTTTGCATACTCTCTGCGGTGTCCCGAACAAGCAACACCTACTGCATCTATAACGCAAGGAATATTATGGTTTTTAGCCGCTTCCGCTGATATTAACATAGATTCCATTCTAACGTCAGTTATATTACCAAGATTCAATAGCAAAGCATTAGCAGTTAAGGTTATCTCACTAACTTCTTTTGGGTGCTCAGCCATCATTGGCCGCCCTCCTACAGCAAGTACTGCATTGGCGCATTGATTTATTGAGATAGGATTAGTTATACAGTGAACAAGAGGCGAATTACTGTTCACTCTTTTTCTTATTTCGTTTACTATTTCTGCCGTCATTATCATTTGACCTTTCCAAGCTTTTTTATAATAAAATATATAATAGCACTTACTCCGAAGACAACAAGCGAAGCGTAAGAAACGTAAGAAAGAATGGGATTATTAAGCTTAAACATATCATTCACCACGCTGATAACCACAAAGCATACTCCGCCGAACGCGGCAATTGTAACCGCATTTGAGAAAACACTGCTTTTATCCGCATAACATTTTGTAACAAGAAGCGTTTGAATTTTTGTAAGCATTCCGTTATCTGCAAGCTTACGCAAAAATACATAAGCAATACTTCCGCCGATAAGTGTTCCGCAAACGAATGAAGGAATGTAGAATAACCAGGTCAGCCCCTCTTTTCCCATAATATATGCCATAACCGGATATGAGCATAAAGCGCCGATAAAGCCCGTTCCTATAACCTCTCCCATAACCGCAAACAATATTTTTCCTTTTGACAGTCTGTATAAAACGCCCGAAAGAAACGCACCGAACACAGCTCCTGTTAAAGCTAAAGGCGGAATAGCCATTGTTGTCATTCTGATAATCCCTATAAGCGTTGCACATAAAAGCGAATACCAGGGACCTAAAAATACCGAAACTACGATATTGATAAAATGTGCCATTGGGCACATACCTTCCACACGCAAAAACGGAGATATTACCACACCTATTGCAACGAACATGGAAAGCACCGTCATTTTAAGTAAGACCTTTTGTTTTTTCATAAAAATCAACCCTTTTCTTTTATTTTTCCTTAAGACTAAAGTCTTATATCCGGTCGGAAATCAATTTTTCCCTCTCACCTCGAAACACGAGTTCCCATCGCAAAAAATACAAGACACAAGGCGCTCCCCTTCTATCCGTCTCGGAAGATTATTGACTATTACATCTTCAGAGAAAAAATCACACCAACTCCTTTTAAATAATTTTTTGCACAAAAAAAAAACGGAAGCTACCTGTTTTGGTAACTTCCGTTAAAAATACTTGTATATCAGGCATCCCTACGTTGGCATTATCCAAATCAGGTTATCGGTCGAAGGTCATACCTTCCTCTCAGCCTGTAATACAAGCTCCCGTCTGTTCAATTGTCGTATTTATTATAAAACGCTTATAGCAAAATTGCAATAGGTTTTATATAATTTTTCCGTTTTTTATTACTCCGGTTACGTTAAACTCTTTATCTGCAAACACAAAATCTGCATTTTTGCCCACAGAAATACTGCCCAAAGTGTCTTGCATACCGATATGCTTTGCAGGTGAAGACGACAGCATTTTCGCCGCAGTTACAACGTCAATACCGTAGTCAACACAGAGTACGCGAAGGGCTCTGTCCATAGTGCAAATACTTCCCGCATAGGAAGTCATATCTGGCAGCTTTGCCACTCCGTCGTCAACAATAACGTAACTGCCGTTTGTCTTGCTTCCAAGCATACCGTTCTTTTCTTCGGTACAAGCAAGTCTTGTTGCATCGGTTATACCGAGAACCTTATCGACACCTTTTATCTTCAACGCCAATTTTAAGCAGTGCTCAGGTATATGTCTTCCGTCGCAAATAAGCTCAACGGTTACAGAATCGTCAAGATACGCAGCCTCAACTATTCCCGCAGTAACAATCTGTTCCCTTTTCTTATATGCCGTACAAGCATTATAAAAATGGGTAACGTGTGAAAACCCCGCCTTAAAGCCTGCCTCAGCCTCATATCCCGTTGAATCGGTGTGGGCTGCGGCACATATTATGCCCTTTTCGCACATAAGCTCGGCAAACTTCTTGCTGTTGGGTATCTCGGGAGCCGCGTCCCAACGGATTATACTGCCGTTCGCAAGGTCAAGCAATTCCTCAACCTCGTCAAAGTCAATATCACGGATAATATCTCCCTTTTGTGCCCCCTTACTTTTACCGTTTGCGTTAGAAAAATAGGGACCCTCAAAATGCAACCCTTGAGCTATATCGGCATAAGGACTGTTTTTCTTGAACTCGTGATAGGCGTTAATAAAGCCTTTAAGCTCATCTTTTGTAGCTGTCATAGCCGTCGGAACAAGGGTAGTTGTACCGCGCTTCAAATGTGCTTTAGCCGCCGTTTCAAAGGCTTCGGCTGTTCCGTCCATAAAGTCAGCACCGCCGCCGCCGTGAATATGCACGTCAATAAAACCGGGAAAAACAAAGCTTCCGTTTGCATCAAATATTTCAATATTCTCTGCAACAATATTCTTTCCGATATTCGCTATTTTGCCTTTCTCTACAAGAATATCTGTATTTTCGGATATTCCGTCAGGCAAAACAACGCTTCCGTTTTTAATAAGAAGCTTATTATTCATCACTTGTTATATACTCTGATTTCGGGAATGGGGTTCTTTGTTGCTTCCGCAATAGTATAAATTGTTGCATCGGGGTGATTACGGAAGAGAGAGCAAGGAACCTTTGCCGTTATATCGCCGTGAAGAATCTTACGGAGAGCGCCTGCGTTCCAGTCACGAGGCATAATCATAATAATTCTCTTAGCCATAAACATTTCCTTCATACCAACAGTAATGCAGTATTCGGGAATAGCGTTAAGGTCAGCACCGCAGTTCATATATGCGTTTATTGTTCTTGTTTCGCGGCTGATCTTAAGAACACGGGTAGGTCTGTTTGCAAATTCTTCGTTTGTACAAGCTTCTCCGGGTTCGGGGGGCTCGTTGAAAGCATAGTGTCCGTTTATACCAACACCGCCGAATACCATATCAAGCTTACCGTACTTGTTTATAATCTCCATAACCTCTTCAGGCTTATTGGGATCGGGGAAATATCTGTTTTCGGGAAGAACGTTAAGCTCTTCGTCAACAACATCGTAGAAAATTCTGTTCATACCGCCTCTGAACGACAACGGGTCGTTCATATCAACGTATGTTTTTTCATCCTTGAGATACTCGTCCATATTGATAAATACGCAGTTCTTCAAAGAAATTCTGTGCTTGTTTACAAGATAAGAAAGTCTGAAGTAAGGGCCGAGAGGACCGTAAGGTACTACCATAACGGTAGGCTCACCCTTCTTGTTGTTTTCTTCAATAACTGCAAGTACTTCCATTGCTACTTTCCAATAGATATCAACCTCTGCAGTACTAACGTCAAGCTTAATGCTTGAACCCTTACCCAAATCTTCGGGCTTAATCAAATTATAATGTTCCATAACATATTTCCTTTCTGTCATTTTTATTTATTTTCAATATAATATTTTATTCTGTCGTTTACTTTCTTTCTGAAAGACATCATTTTTTCGGGACAATCGGGGGTATTGAAGAAATTGGGAACACCCATATTATCGTCAATAAGCTTTTTACACTCTTCTCTGCCGCCGAGACTTTCAAGCAGCTGCAACGCTCTCATATCGATAAGTCCGTCGGTAAATATCTTCTGGTGAATAGACTGTAAAGGTTTTCTGTCTATACCGGGATATACGCTGTATGTGGTTCCTGCGTTGGGGAAACCGCAACAGGGGTCAACAGCAGGATTATAAAGTCCGTGCGCAAGTCTGCCGTAGTAATAGTTGTAGCCCCAGTGCAAAAAGCCCTTTGCGTTATAGTAATAAAGCATATATCCGAGAGCTCTGTTTCTTTCTCTCGGCTGCTGAATAAGTCTGTTTGACAGACCGTCATAGCACTCGCCGCCCGTGTAATATATCCAAAGGTTATCGCACTTGTCTACAAAGTCCATAGCCTTATGTATTCTTGCGATAGGCGTTTTTACAAGCCCCGTTTCATAATATCTGCAGTCGGACAGTGCATCACCTACTGTATACCCCTCAAGCAAATCCATAATCTTTGAGCTTGATTTTTGGTACGTCTCAAGGTGTGTCTCGTTAGGTTCGTCGGAAATGTGGAACAAGGTTGTCTTATCGAGACCCTCGCCTTTAAGGAAATCCAACACCTGAGGAATATACGTTCTTAAAAACTCAACGTAATCATCTCCGGAAGCATCTGTTTCCCAACCGAATATTTTCTTTGTTTCTCCGTTAACCTCAGCAACTACCTTTGGCGCGTGTGCCGCCCCCCACTGAGTAAAGAAATGAGAATGTTCAAAAAATTTAATTCCCGCTTCTCTTGCTACGTCAATATATTTTTTCATTAAAGAGAAGTCAAAGGTATATTTACCGTTTTCTTTTGTTACTTTAACAAGCTGAACCGTCATTCTCTCTTCGCCGATAGCAGTATCAAGAGCCGGTGTAAACGCAGGCATAAGCACCATATTCATACCGTTTTTAGCTGCCGTACGGAGAAAGTCCTTCATTACCTCAAAGTAATCGTCGGAAAACAGTTCAAGGTTATAGTAATCTGCAAGGCAGTCATTGTGGAACCAGTTTGTATAATAAAGGGTCTGTTCGGGAAGGTCGGCGTCAATAACGTCAAGAATAAGCTCATTTTCCCCAACCTTTTCATTTCCCCAGTTAAATAATTCTATTTTTATTGTCTGCTTTCCCGTCGGCATCTCTTTGCCGTCTTCGTTAACTGTAAACCAAACCTGTCTCCAGCTGTCGTTGTATGCACCAAGACTTATTTTTTCATCAGGCTCTACACAACGGAAACCGATACCGCCGTGAATAGTCTGTTTTTGAACCTCGGCGTTAGTTTTCTTAGGACTAAGCATATCGGGATACATACCTATAGGAAGCTTGGGGCTGATTTTTGAAAACGAATGCATTACCGGTACGCAAGAAACGTGGTACGTGCTTATTTCAAGATTTGAAGTTATTTTGACAGTAAAATGCTGCTCGTCGGTAATTTTTTCATCAAACAGCTTATAAGCCATCTGGAAAGAAAAGGGCTCGTTTTTACAAACAGAATACTCCTTCAATTCCTTAGCGTCAGAGCCGTTTTCGGGTGTAATAAGAGTCAATGCATCGTAAAGCTTTGTGAGAATCATATTACTACTCCTTTTATTATTAAAATAGTCTTTATAATCTAATTATACAACACCCCGCAAAAAAATAAAATCCACAATATCGACATAAGTTTGGACAATATCGGCGTTTTTGGTTGACATACAACCATTTTTATTGTACAATACAGATATACTAGTTTTTTTATACCCTCAACATCGGGAGATAATAATATGCCACAACTTCAATTTACGACAGAGAAAGAATACGACGGCTACTTAAACGTTAATTCCTGCGGAAAGCAATGGCTTGTTGACCGCGATTATAACACCGTTCGCGAAAACGGCAGAGTGGATTATTCCATACACTACGTTTCAAAGGGAAAGGGTTACTGCGAGCATAACGGAAAAAACTATAATATCCCCGAGGGAAGCTTGGTATTGTATTTTCCCTCGGTTCGCCACCATTATTATTTTAAAAAAGAGGACGGAGCTGAAATGATGTGGTCTCACTTCAGCGGACAGGCAGTCAGTTTACTCGACAGCATAAAGAATAATGAGCCGTTGATTATTTCAATAAGGGACAAAAAACAGTTTGAATCATCTTTTGAAAAAATGATTACCGCCCACTACAACAAACAGGAATACGGAAACGAGATGTGCAACGGATATATGCTTGTAATCTTAGCACTTATCAACCAAAGCACCGTTGATAACCAAAAAGCAAAAAAAGCACATGGCAACGAACAGCTTGAAAAGGTTCTCAGCCATATGCATATATATTTTGACGAACCGATAGACATAAAGAAATACGCAAATATGTGCCATCTTTCTGAAGACAGATTTATACGTATGTTTAAAGCAAATACCGGACTTCCCCCCTACAGATATCAACTGAAGGTAAGAATAGAAAGAGCCATAGAAATGCTGGAAAACCGTTCTCTCAGCGTATCGGAATGTGCCGAGGTTGTAGGCTTTAGCGACGTTGCATATTTCAGCCGAATATTCAAAAAGTTTACCGGTCACCCACCGTCATATTATAAAACGTAAAAAATATGGGTAGCGAATTAATCAAAAACGCTACCCATAGAATTTTTATTTCTGAACTTTTGTAATCTTGTTATACAGCTTGGTAATATCCTTCAAAATATCGGTATGACTGAAATCCTTGAGATAGATAATATTTGTCTCTCTTATCATACTCAAGTTCTCTATAGGGAGAATAGTCATCTTCTGCTTTCTAACCTCGTCCATACAGGTTGACTTAGGCAGGATAGATACGCCAAGATTCTTTCTTATCAAAGTCTTAATAGTATCAATATTATCAACCTCGAGAATAACGTTAAACTCGTCAATGGACTGGTTTATACTTTCAAGACTGCTAACAAACAGGTTCACAGTACCCGACATAGGAAGTCTGAGAATAAGTCTTTGCTTCTTCAACTCTTCAATAGTAACCATAGACTGCGTGGATATGGGGTTCTCGTTGGCAACTGCGCAAACAAGATAGTCTGTATCAAGCAATACCGAATTTATATCGGCATTACTGGAAACACCCTCTACGATTGCAAAGTCTATTTCATAATTTTCTAACATACTATAAAGATTTTTTATGGAGTCTGTGATAATCGTAATAATAATATCGGGATTATCGTTTCCATACTTCGCCAACACCTCGGCGATAACGTTACTTTCCGCAGTATGAGTAATACCTATACGCAAACGCTCAATATTGTTCTCTCTGTCAGACAAAACTTCTTTCATTCTGTCGTATATCGCATTGATTCTCATTGCGTATTTTACAACGATTTCTCCCGCTGCAGTAAGCCTTAAATCGCCCTTTTTACGCGAAAATATAATAACTCCAAGCTCTGTTTCAAGCTGCTTAATATGGTGGCTGACAGCCGGTTGCGTAAGCGACAATACCTCTGCTGCTCTTGTAAAGTTTCCGTATTTTGCTACCGTCAGCAACGACTCAATTTTAGGATCGACCATAACATACCTCGGCACTCATTACATATTTTTATGAAAAACTAAATAAAAATAATTTTTCTTTCTATTGATAATAGTGTATCATATAAAACATAGAAATGCAATAGTTTTTCCGTTTTTTCATATTTAAAAAATAATTAAACCGTATTATTCTGTATAAAACACAAAAAGGAGGGGGAGAAAAAATGCTGAATACTATGTTCGGACTGTCCGACGGCTCTGCGGCAAGTATTATTCTGTCTGTCGCATTAATGTTGGTTTTAGGTTACCTGACCACAAGAATAACCAAGCTTATAGGTTTACCTAACGTTTCTGCATATATAATAATCGGTATTTTGATTGGTCCTTTTTTCATAAACATTATTCCGAAAAGCGTAATTACCGGAACCGACTTTTTAGCAGATATCTCACTTGCCCTCATTTCTTTTTGTATCGGTGAGTATTTTCAATTTTCCGCATTCAAGAAAAACGGAGTAAAATCACTTGTTATTGCGGCTATCGAGTCGCTGTCTGCATCGGTTGTAATTTTTCTTCTTACATATTTTATATTAAGACTTAATTTAGCGCTCTCCATTGTATTGGCGGCATTGGCATCTGTTACAGCACCTACGTCAACAATGATGACCATACGTCAAACAAAAGCAAAGGGCGATTTTGTTGATACACTTCTTCAGGTAATTGCAATAGATAATATTATCGGCCTGTTTTCATTCAGTATTGCCGTATCTGTGGCAGCATCTATTTCAGAAAATGCCGAGACGGCGGGACTTGTTGAATCGATTATACTTCCCGTTGTAAAAAATATACTTATGATAATACTTGGCGCGGGAATGGCATTTCTTATTATTCTTCTTATGCCCCCCGGAAAGAAATCGGCAGACAACAGGTTGATTGTGTCGTTAAGTATATTACTTCTCTTCTGCGGTGTGTGCGTCGTACTTGACGTATCTCCCCTTCTCGGCTGTATGGCAATGGGAACGGTTTACAGAAACGCATCGGGAGACGAAAACCTGTTCAAACAGTTAAACTATTTCAGTCCACCGCTTTTGCTTCTGTTTTTCGTACGGTCGGGTATGAATTTCAACCTTGACGCACTTCTTTCAAATGAGGGAAGCAATCTCGGAGTGTCCCTTTTGGTTATAAGTATTCTCTATTTCGCCATAAGAATTATCGGAAAATACAGCGGTTCTTTTTTAGGCTGTATTCTAATGAAAAAGAAGCCTAAAACAACAAATTACTTAGGTCTTGCACTTATACCTCAAGCCGGAGTTGCCATTCCTTTGGCTGCCCTTTGTTACCGTTCACTTGGGGGAGAGCTCGGAGATACGATTCAAACGATAATCGTTTCAGCAGGTATTATGTACGAATTAGTGGGTCCCGTTCTTGCAAAACTCGCACTGTTTAAATCCGGCTCCTACTCCAACAAGCTTGATGAAATAACCAACGTTCCCACCGTCGATGAAAACGGAAAACCGCGTTCTCAGGTAGATATTCTAATTGAACAGCTTCAGCAAATACACGACGATATACAAAAAGACCGTGAAAGAATAAACGAAAATGAAAAAGCCTTCACAGAAGCTGCGGAAGAACAGCAGTTTGAGGAAAGCTTTGAAATGTTTAATCGCGGAAGATTCTTGAATAGGAGATAAAGACTATGTTTAATATTGAAGGAACATTAATTATTGACCCCATTGCAAAGCTTTTGGGAGATTGGTCCATTGAACTCAACGTTTATTCGGCAACCTTACGCATTTTACTTGCGTTTATACTTGCGGGAACAATAGGTATTGAACGAGCAAGAAAACGTCATTCCGCAGGTTTGCGTACGTTTATTCTTGTTTCACTTGCATCTACTATGGCAATGATAATAGATATCTACTGCGGAATAAACGGTTATTTTAAAGGTCTTGTTATCATATCTGCAGCTACAGTAATAGGAATTGCCATAATCAGCTCAAACTCTCTGCTTTACAGCTCAAAGAACCAGATAAAAGGTTTAACCACAGCAGTTGCTCTTTGGTCCGTAAGCTTTATCGGTCTCGCTATGGGTGCAGGTTTTTACACCGTAGGTCTTGTAGGATATTTGCTTGTATTCTTCTGTTTGGCAATACTGCCCGACGTTGAGGCATACCTCAAAAACCGTTCAAACCATTTTGAAATACACCTTGAACTGAAAAACAAAAGCGACTTGCAGGATTTCCTTACAACAATAAGAAAGCTCGGTCTTAACATTGACGACATTGAAGCTAACCCCGCATATCAAAATTCGGGACTCAGCGTGTACTCCATTTCTATTACCATAACAAAAGAAAATCTGCGTAAGTATAAATCTCACGCAGCCATAATCGAAGCACTAAGCTCACTTGAATATATTTCCTATATATGTGAAATAGTATAAAATCATGCATACTAAAACTGACATAAAAAAAGCCTGAAACAATCAGGCTTTTTTATTTTGTTTTCTAATTTTTCTTATATCACCGAGCATTTTAAACGTATCGCGTATCATTCTAACTTTTGATTCGCTGTTGTCATTATGCAATATTTTCACAGGCATTTCAGCGATTTTATAGCCCTTGCTCTGAGCTTTTATCAAGGCTTCAAGGTCAAAAGCAAAACTGTTTATGGTGCACTCAGAAAATATATCGTGAGCCGCATCTCTTTTAAAACATTTAAAACCGCATTGCGAGTCAGTTAACTTAAATCCTGATGCCGTTGCAATTATTTTAAAATAGACCTTCGACATTACTTTTCTTATAAAAGTATAACCCTCGTAACTCTCGGCGTTCAAATTTCGCGAACCTGTTACAATATCAGCTCCGGTCTCTTCAAAACACTTGACTGCATTGCCTATAACGTCGGTTCCGTAAGCAAGGTCACAGTCGGTAAACAGTATTATGTCGCCCTTTGCCGCCAATATACCTTCCCTTACAGCTCCGCCCTTGCCCTTGTTGGTCTCATAACCGACAACCTTTACGCAAGGATTTTGGGAGCTTATTTTTTGTGCTCTTTCAAAAGTGGAATCCAAACTTCCGTCATTTGAAAATATCACTTCAAAATCATCAACGGTTTTTCTTAGATAGGATACAAGAATTTCCGCTGTTTTTTCTATTCTTTTTTCTTCGTTATAGACGGGTATTACAACGGAAATCATTTTTCTATCCTTTCATTTTTACAGTGCAGGTTCTTCAACAGTCTCTTCTGTAGGCGGATCGGGAACTTCCACAGTTTCACTTACAGATTCGCTTTCAGGATATTCTGACGTATCTTCAGGTTCTTCGGACTGCAACGGAATTTCAAGGTCATCAAGCGGAACGTTGTCATTAGGATTAACCTTGTTAAACTCATCACCGTCGGGCAATTCTATAACAGCATCAGCACTTTTTTCCACCGAAACAAGTCTTGCCTGTAAAGCATATCTTGCATCAGGCACACCCGTAACACAGGTAGACAAGGTCAATACTCTGCTGTTTAATGTAAAGTCTCTGGTATTTCTTCTAAACAAAGAATTGGAAACCATTTCGTTACACCAATTTACAAAAGATTCAGCAGACATAAATCCAATTTGACAATACCTGTAGGTAGATGTTGTTCTGTATACAGCAAATATCTCGTATCTGTATACAGCATCAACCGTGTAGATGGTGATATATCTGTTATTCAAGAAGAACGTATGGTCAAGGAACTTCAACATATCAGAGAACATTACGCCCTCTTGAATCATATTGTGTCCGTATAACACAAGGTTGGGGTTTTCAAGTATTGTTGTATTACATCTGTAATCAGCAAAAACCGAGCCGTTTATATTGTATTCAAGCATTACGTTATGGTCAAGGTAATAGTTGTTATCTGTTCCCTTAACACAAGCAAAGCTTATACCGGTTCCGTCAACCTGAATCCAAGCAAATATATCGGGGTTAGTCTTTTGGTATTCAGTCAGCTTTTCTTTATACTGAGCAAAAAACGGATTATTGGTATCAATAATTGAATATTCTCCGTTTCCCGCACCCAATCTGGCACTGCCGTACTGTGGCATTTCCTTGTCTAAAATTGCGGGAGCAAGATAGCTGATAAGCCCTGTTCTGTCTGAATCACCTAAAAAGTCACTGTTCATATCAGAATAGAATTTCTCTGCTCTGTAACTGTCAATTAAATTAAATGCAATCATACCTGCCGAAACAAGAAATACAGCCAAAAATATTGCCAAAAGAATTGAACGCCAACCCAATTTTGTTTTTTCCTTTGGTTCTTTTTCTTCCGTCGGTGCTATATCCTCAGAAGTCATATCTGACAAAGAAAAAAGGAAAGCATCGACGTCTTCCGGTTTATTATTATCTTTTTCAGAATCTTCGGAAGAATCACTTTCTTTATCTTCCGAAGTTATTTCATCCCCCTGTTCAGCCAAAGGAGAAGTTGTCTCTTCCTCGGTGTTTTCAAGCTTCTCGATATTGTTATCGGAATCTTCGGGATTGTTAATCCGGTTCTTATCGTTGTTTTCCATTTTTCCTCCTTGTTTGCTTTTTATTTCAATTCAATAACCGACTCGTCCCAAGCTTCAGGCTTGTCGTATCCGAGAAGGTTAACTATAGTTGCAGCAACGTTGGAAAGTCCAAAGTTACCTTCTTTAACGGTATATGCTTCTTTATAATTGTTATCATAGATAATCATGGGAACAGGGTTAAGAGTATGGCTTGTCTTGGACTTAAGTGAACCGTCTTTGTTAGCCTTAGGCGCACCTGTCTTTTTGTCCATTTCATACATTTCATCGGAGTTACCGTGATCGGCAGTAATAATAGCCGTACCGCCAACCTTATCAAGAACCTCAAGGATACGCTTGAGGCAAAGGTCAAGGGCTTCAAGGCTTATCTTTGTAGCGTGGAAGTTACCTGTATGTCCAACCATATCGCCGTTGGGGAAATTAACTCTCAACACTTTATATTTCTTGCTTTCAAGAGCTTCAATAAGCTTATCGGTTATTTCAGCACACTTCATCCAGGGACGCTGTTCAAAAGGAACCACATCGGAGGGAACTTCAACGTATGTTTCAAGCTCCTCGCTGAATTTACCGCTCTTGTTTCCGTTCCAGAAATAAGTAACGTGTCCGTATTTCTGTGTTTCTGAAAGAGCAAACTGGCTGATACCCGAATTTGTAAGGTATTCACCCATAGTCTGTGTAATTTCTGGGGGATTTACAAGGTAGCGTGAAGGAATATGAAGGTCGCCGTCATATTCGAGCATACCTGCATACATAACGTCGGGAACGCGTTTTCTGTCAAACTTGTCAAATTCTTTTGCATCAAATGCAGTAGAGATTTCAATGGAACGGTCGCCTCTGAAGTTAAAGAAAATAACGCTGTCTTTGTCTTCAACAGTACCTACGGGCTTACCGTCTTCAGCAATAACGAAGGGGGGAAGGTCCTGGTCAATAACGCCTGTCTCTTCTCTGTAGGTCTTAACAGCCTCTGCTGCCGAAGCAAAGAATCTGCCCTCGCCGAGAACGTGAGTTTTCCAGCCCTCTTCAACCATAGCCCAGTTAGCTTCATATCTGTCCATAGTAATCTTCATTCTGCCGCCGCCGGAAGCAATCTTAATATCAAAGGAATCGTCTCTGAGATTACCGATAAATTCTTCAAAGGGCTCGATATATTCAAGAGCAGAGGTTTCACCGACGTCTCTTCCGTCAAGAAGAATGTGTACGCGTACCTTTGCTATACCGCATTCCTTTGCCTTTTCGATCATCGCTTTAAGATGATTTATGTGAGAGTGAACGTTACCGTCGGAGAAAAGTCCGAGGAAATGTAACGTAGAATTATTGTCAAGAACGTTTTTGGTAAGTGTCTGCCAGGTTTCACTTGAAAACATCTTGCCGCTTTCAATAGATTCGGATACGAGCTTTGCGCCCTGACTGAACACCTGTCCTGAGCCTAACGCATTATGTCCAACCTCAGAGTTACCCATATCGTCATCTCCGGGAAGACCTACAGCCGTACCGTGAGCTTTAAGTACAAGAGTAGGATACTCTTTCATAAGTCTGTCAAGTGTGGGTGTATATGCCTTTGCAAAAGCATTACCGTCGTTATCGGGAGCAATACCGACACCGTCCATTACGATTGTAAGAACAGGTCCATTTACTCCTTCGAATTTTTCGGATTTCTTCAAAATGTTTGCCATATCTGTTATTCCTCCGCCGAAACGTATTAATAATTTTTGTCCTTATTCAGTTTATTATACAACAATCAAACAAAATAATCAATCTTTTTTTCAATCTTACTTTCATTAATTATACATAATCTTTTGCAGATTTATATTATTAAATTGTTAATCATAATAAAATATTGTGTGAAAGTTGAAATAATATTGTAAAATAATGAAATCTGTGGTAGAATATAGTTTAATAAAAATAACGAGAGTGGAAAAAGCGTTGGATACAACTAAGAGAAAAAAGAAACCCAATCCCCACGAAGGACATAGGGAAAGACTTAAAGAAACATATCTGAAAAACGGAGTTGACGGACTACACCTGCACGTAGTTCTTGAATTACTGTTGTTCTTTGGGATTCCTTACAAGGATACAAATGAAATAGCACACGAGCTTATAAATAAATTCGGCAGCTTTTCGGGTGTTTTGGAGGCAGACTATGCCGCACTGAAAAACACAAAGAATATGACCCATAATGCCGCTTTACTGATACGGCTTGTGTCAGATATTGCAAGGCTGTATTACGTAAATAAGCTTTCAAAAAACGAAGTATTCAACACCAGAAAAAAGGTGGGAAAATATCTTTTCCAAAAGTATTTGGGACTGAGCGAAGAAACGGTATATCTTCTGCTTTTTGATAAATATGACCATATAATCAACTGCGTTAAGCTAAGTACGGGAATACACTCCGCCAGTGAAGTCAACACAGGTAAAATCGTAAAAATGGCAAACTTGAGCAACGTTTCAAAGGTTGCTATTTCCCATAACCATCCCGACAACAGCGGTGTTTCATCCAATGATTTAATTACATATAACCGTTTGGCTTATTACTTGAACATATCAGGCATCACCCTATATGACAGTTATATTATCACTTCAAAAAAGGCTATCAGCACTTATGAAACGGCTAATTCAGTGAATAATCAAAAAAGGAATGATAAAAAATGAAAGTAGTATTACAGAACGTTACAAAAAAGTTCCCCTCAAGAAACAAGAAAGAAAAGACCGATGTTATTGCGGTCAATAACTTTTCTTTTGAAATTCCCGACGGTAAGCTTATAGGTCTTCTCGGTCCCTCGGGTTGCGGAAAGAGCACAGCACTTAATCTTATAAGCGGTCTTCAAAAGCCGACGGAAGGAAAAATCTTTTTCGGTGACGATGATATAACAAAGGTTCCTCCGGAAAAGAGAGGCGTTGGTCTCGTTTTTCAGAATTATGCCCTTTACCCTCACCTTACGGTAAAGCAAAATATAACCTTCCCTCTTGAAAACCTAAAAGGCAAAGAAAAGCTTACGAAAGCACAAATGAATGAAAAGGCAGAGGAAATAGCAAAGCTCGTACAGATAGACGGACTTCTTGACAGAAAACCCTCAGAGCTTTCGGGCGGTCAGCAGCAGCGTGTTGCTATTGCAAGAGCTCTTGTAAAAATGCCCCGCGTTCTTTTGCTTGACGAACCCCTTTCAAACCTTGATGCAAGACTCCGTCTTCAGACAAGAGAAGAAATAAAGCGTATTCAAAACGAAACCAAAATAACTACCGTATTCGTAACACACGACCAGGAAGAAGCTATGAGCATATCCGATATGATTGTAGTTATGAAAGACGGTGTTATTCAGCAGATAGGTAAGCCTCAGGACGTATATGACGAACCCGTTAACCTCTTCGTTGCAAAATTTCTCGGCACTCCCCCCATTGGTGTATATGAGGGCAGAACGGAAAACGGAAAGCTCTATATCGGCAACGACTGTATTTTCGACGTTGACGTTAAAGAAAATAAAGAATTTACGGTTGCCGTACGCCCCGAAGGTTACATACTGAACCCAAACGGTGCATTTGAATGTACCCTAAACGGTGTCGAGGTAATGGGCAGAGACATA
>JAFQOB010000162.1 GCA_017395725.1 Clostridia bacterium | reverse complement strand
TTTTTTATTCGAAAAAAGCAATACGATAGTTGTGCTTATTATAGGTATTCCATTAGTTCTTTATGAAACCGGAATTTATAATTCTATTATGTATTTTTTGTCAAATCCCGATAAAAAGAGTAAGATGAAAAACATATTGAATACAATTTCATTAATATTGGCTTTTTTTGTCGCAGTTATGATCTTTGGTGTGCTAGGGAATTATATTGAAGATATAATTGCGATAATAGGGTCTGGGATGTGTATCGGTGTGTTAGTGTTTTACTTTGGTTTTAGAGTGTTTTATTGGATGTATCGGCTCTATGACTCCTATTGAAAGCTTGTGTTCAAAAAAGATAATACGCAAAAACTCCCCGTTTTTACGGGGAGTTTTTTGTAAAAAGCCTTGCGAAGTCTATGTGATTCATAAAAGGCTATGAGCGAAAGTATAATACCACATTTATTTGCTTAAGATGACCATATTATATTGTTTATGCGATAATGCTCGTTTTTTACGGCGGGAGCAAACACCCCGCCCTACGATATAGAGATATTATTCGTGCAAATAATAGATAGAAGCACAAACCTGAGGAGCGAGGTTTCCTTGCTTACTTTCTTTCCTTAAAAGAAGCCCTCTCCGTCACGCATAGGCATGCCACCTCTCCCGAAGGGCGAGGCTTTAAGTTTGCACAAACCTGAGGAGCGAGGTTTCTTTGCTTACTTTCTTTCCTTAAAAGAAAGTAAGTTCCTATAAAAAACGTGTGTAGGCGAAGCCTACACACATATTGTTTTTATTTTACTGTTGCTATAATCTCGGAAAGGCACTTATGTGCGAGTTTGAAGGCTGTAGCACCGTCAAATTCGGCATTTTCGTTTATTGAAAGGTTTTCGCCGTTTTCAAGTGCTTCAAGACCTGCAAACTTCTTGAGGTGAGGCTCAAGGCTGATAAAACCGTTATAATTCTTTGCACTGAGCTTTTCCATAAGAGTCTTTATCTGACCGTCGCCCTGTCCGGGAGGAACAACGAGACCATCTGAGTATCTTGCATCCTTGATATGCATATATTCAACGTATGGAGCAAGGAGGTCAAATCCCTTTGCAGTATCACATCCGCACTGAACAAAGTTTGCGGGGTCATAGGTGCAACGGAAATTTTCACAATAAAGCTCGTCAAAAATCTTCTTGCATCTTTCGGGAGTATCGCCGTAGATGCCTTTTTCGTTTTCGTGAAGAAGAATAATGTCCTGTTCTTTTGCGTATTCCAAAAATCTCTTGAGGTTAGCTATAATCTGTTCAAAATGAACTTCGGGATCGTCTTCCTTATCAATATAGAAGCTGAATATACGGATATACTTTGTTCCGAACAATTTTGCAAGTTCAACAACGTGCTTATATTTTTCAAAGTGAGCTTCAAAATCTTCGTCAAGCTTGATCTTACCGATAGGAGAACCTATTGCGGAAACCTTAATGCCGCCTTTATCAAGCTTTTCTTTAATTTCTTTTGCAAACTCCATTGTAAAATCGCCAACATTTATTTTATCAACGGAACGAAGCTCCATATACTTAACGCCTATTTCATTTAAAGTAGCAATCTGAGCGTCAAGCTCGGGCGCGATTTCATCGGCAAAGCCGGAAAAATTATACTTCAACATAGTCTTACACCCCACTGTATGCGGAGAAACCGCCGTCAACCGGAACTACTATACCTGTAACAAAGCTTGCTGCTTCATTGTCAACGAGCCACATAAGTGTACCGCCAAGCTCGCTTGCTTCACCAAAGCGTCCCATAGGAGTTGCGTTGAGAATCTTGCCTGTACGAGCTGTAGGTGTGCCGTCTTCGTTAAAGAGAAGTCCGCGATTCTGATGTGTTACAAAGAATCCGGGAGCTATCGCGTTAACTCTGATACCTGCCTTTGCAAAGTAAACTGCAAGGTACTGTGTAAAGTTGGATATAGCTGCCTTAGCACCACTGTATGCGGGAATCTTTGTAAGAGGTCTATATGCATTCATTGAAGAAATGTTGATAATAACGCCGTTCTTATTTAACATAAGGGGAGCAAACGTCTGTGTGGGAAGAAGTGTTCCCATAAAGTTAAGGTTAAGAACGAACTGAATACCTGCCTGATCAAGCTCAAAGAATGATTTAACGGATTCCTTTGCACTTTCGTCGGTATAAAATTCATCATCGGAAGTACCCTTAGGGTTGTTACCGCCCGCACCGTTAATAAGAATATCAACCTTACCGAATGCATCGAGTACCTGTTTCTTAGCCTCTTCAAGAGAGTCCTTTTCAAGTACGTTTGCCTTAACTGCAATAGCCTTGCCGCCTGCTGCTGTTATTCTGTCAGCCGCTTTCTGTGCAGCTTCAAGGTTAAGGTCGAGAAGTGCAACTTCTGCACCGTTTTCTGCGAGAAGAGCCGCAAAGTCGGAGCAGAGAATACCGCCCGCACCTGTTACAACCGCTGTTTTACCTGTAAGATCATGAGTATATTTCATATTAGTTATCTCCTTTTATAATATTTATTTTATAGAGAAGAATTTACGTGCATTTTCAATCGAAACGTTCTTAACAAGTCTCTTTGCCGCATTTTCTTCAAATTCACCGTTTTCAACGAGTCCTCCTACGTAAGTGCAGAGAATTCTTCTGAAATAATCGTGTCTCGCATAAGAGGTGAAGCTTCTGCTGTCGGTAAGCATACCGTTGAATCTGCCGAGGAGTCCTGTTGCAGAACACATCTTAAGCTGTTCTTTGATTCCTTCGAGGTGATCGCAGAACCACCAAGCCGCACCAAGTTGGAGATTACCGCCGTTTTCGCCCCAGAAGTTACCAATCATTGTCGCAAGCTCATAGTAGTTTGCATTGTTAAGCGTATATACAATAGTCTTGGGAAGACCGTTGTTCTTAGCCATAGCATCAAGCAAGTTACGGAGCGCATCGATATCCGCAATTTTTGCAACCGAGTCGTTACCGGAGTCGGCGCCAGCCTTCGCAAAAAGGTTACTGTTGTTATTTCTGAGGGCTGACATATGAAGCTGCTGAGCAATATCGTTGTCCTTATATTCTTTAGCAACGAATACAAGCAAATATGAAGTATAATCACTTGCCATCTTTTCTGTAATTTCGTTACCTGCAAGGGCCGCCTTAAGAGCTTCGTTTGCTTCTTCCTTTGTTCCCATAGTAGTGGGAAGGGTGGTCAAGCTGATGTCTGATACCTTACAACCGTTTTCTGCAAAAAACTTAATTCTCTTTGAAAGAAATTCTTCCATTCCGTCAATAGAGTCAATTTTTACATTTCCTATCTTTTCTGCTTTTTCGATATAGGCTTTGAAGTCGGGTTTGGTTATACCGCATACTGCCATATCCGGTCTGCATGATGGAGACACTCTTACGGGGAAAGATGATTCAGCAATTGCCTTATGATATTCAAGTGTATCTGCGGGGTCGTCGGTTGTAAACACAGCCTCAACGTTGGAATTCAAAATAAGCTTTTGAGCTGAGAAAGAGCCGTCTTTCATCATTTCCTTAGTTGTGTTCCATATTTCCTCTGCGGTATCGCTGTTAAGAGGCTTGTCAATGCCGAAATATTTTTTTAGCTCTAAGTGAATCCAATGATATACGGCGTTTCCTGCCGCATTCTCTGCAGCCTTTGCAAATTCAAAGAACTTCGCCTTATAGTCTGCTTTACCTGTAACGTATTCTTCGTCAGCTCCGTTTGCTCTCATAAGACGCCACTTGTAATGGTCGCCTTCAAGCCACAATTCGCCAAGGTCATAAAACTTTCTGTCCTCTGCAATTTCTTTGGGAGAAAGGTGGCAATGATAGTCAAATATAGGGAGGTCTTTAACTTCCTTGTAAAGCTTCTTGGAAGTCTTGTTGCCTAAAAAGACGTTTTCGTCAAAAAATTTATTCATATAGTTTCTCCAAGACTTATTGTTTTTTTAGTTTTCGAGGAGTCATAAACAGCCATCATTGTTTTGAAAGAGGGAACTGTGCTATCAAGCGTAACAGGGAACTTTTCTCCCTTTTCGAGACTGTTATAATAATCCTCAATAAGATGTGTGTGACTCGTTCCCCAACAAGCTTTACCGCTTTCGTTTCTTGTAGTGTAATCCTTAAAAGTGCTTGTACTGTCGGGGTAAACTACCTTTAATGTGTTGCCTTCAAGCCTTAAACTGCCGTTTTCGCAGAAAAATTCAAGAAGAATTGGTGAATCCTTGCAGTTTGCCGTCGTAGCAAAGAATATGGCGGTCTTATCCTCATATTCAAGGTATGCATTTATTGAATCTTCTTCGTTGATTATTCCGTTTAAATGGAAGTTTGCGCTGGTTGCGGTTACTTTATTTGGTCTGCCCATAATATACGTCATAAGGTCTAAGGTATGGATAGACTGATTTATAAGTACGCCGCCGCCCTCTTTGTCTAACTGACCGCGCCAACCGCTTTCAGTATAATATACACCGCCTCTGGACCAAGTTACTATCGCTCTTGCCCCTATTATCTTGCCCAAAACTCCGCTTTCAATAATACTCTTAGCTTCAACAACCGAGCCGTTATATCTGTTTTGAAAACAGATACCGAGTCTTGCCTTTGAGTTTTTTTCAGCGTCCTTTAACTGTGAAAACTGTTCGTGTGAAATAGCAATAGGCTTTTCCATAAGAACGTTTATGTTGTGATTTAACGCTTCAATAGCCATTGGAACGTGGAGATAGTGGGGAGTGCAAATATGAAGAACATCTATACTTTCTTTTTCTAACATATCTGAAAGGGAAGAGTATACTTTTCCGCCGTATACTTCTGCTCTTATATTTGCCTTGTTGGTATCGGTGTCGCAAAAAGCAACTATATTTGTGTTTTTTACTGATTTTAATGCTTCAGAGTGGGTTTTGGAGATGGCTCCGCAACCCACTATAGCTGTTCTAAACATAAAAACTCCTGTTAAGTTTCTGTCAGTTACTCTATTAATAGCTTCCGCTTGTGTTTGATACGATTGATTCTGTCTGTTCTTTTATTTTACTTGTAGCAACTCTCTTGTTAAGCTCTTCAAGGTAAAGGTCTTCGTCAAAAGGAAGTTCAACTGTCTTATCCAACCAGCTTG
>JAFQOB010000161.1 GCA_017395725.1 Clostridia bacterium | reverse complement strand
CCCGACCTGAAAACTTTGATGCGGGTACGGAAAAAAAGCCCTCGAAGCTTCTTGCAAGAATCAATAAGTGTATACAAACAGTAAACTTTGCAAAAGAAACTCCCGCACGACTTGCCGCTTGGATACAAAAGCATTTTTCCGCACACAAAATTAATGCCGACCCTAACGTTTGTAACTTCTTGCTCAAGTACTGCGGAAGAGATATGACAACCTTAAACCACGAAATCACAAAGCTTGTGGCATACGTTTTGCAAAACGGCAGAAATACCGTTACCGAAGCCGATATTCACACGGTATCATCTTCTGTAAATGAAATTGATACCTTTGATTTTTCTAACGCTATATTAAACGGCGACACGGAAAGAGCCTTTTCTATTTTGACCGATATGAAGCTCCATAAAGAAAAGCCTGAGCTTATACTCGGCAGTATCACAAGTACTTATTCTTCGCTTTACACTGTTAAAACTTTACTCGAATCAGGTATGCTTATGCCTGAAATTATAAAAGAAACGGGTATACACGAATATAGAGTAAAGCTTTACGTCAAAAGGGTAAACAACCTAAGCAAAAAAGGACTTGAAAAAGCAATTGAGCTCTGCCACGACGCAGATATTAAAATAAAATCGGGAAATCTTGACAGCTACAATATCCTTGACGTTCTTCTCATCAAGCTGTCAATGACAGACAGAATAAAATGAAAAAAATCACAATAGATATCCCTATTATCGTCGAGGGAAAATATGACGTCATAAAGCTTAACTCCATCATTGACGGTCAAATAATAAAAACAGACGGTTTCGGACTTTTTAAATCCGAAGAAACGCAAAATTACATAAGGCAGTTAGCCCACAAAAAAGGCGTTATTGTACTGACAGACAGCGACGGTGCGGGACTGCTTATAAGAAACCACCTGAGTTCAATTCTGCCAAAAGAAAAAATAATACATCTTTATCCCCCTCAAATCGAAGGCAAAGAAAAAAGGAAAACTACTCCTTCAAAAGAGGGATTTCTCGGGGTTGAGGGAATTCAAGCTGATACTTTACGTATGCTTTTTGCTCCCTTTGAATCCAATATTCAAAAAAACAAACCCAAACAAGTCTCAAAGCTTGACTTTTTTGAAGACGGACTTACGGGCGCCCCTAACAGTGCCAATAAAAGAAATGCACTCAAAAAAAGACTTGGACTTCCTCTAAACATATCTGCAAACGCCTTGCTTGATACAATAAACCTACTTTACTCCTACGAGGAATACAAGGCGTTTTTAAAAGAAAGCGAAACAGACCAATGATAAACAAAATAAAGGATTTACTTATCAAATACAAAGAAGTTATAAGCTATCTGTTCTTCGGCGTGTTAACAACAGCAGTCGATTTTGTCAGCTACTATATCCTTACAAGATTTTTAAGCTTAGACGAAGGTTTTTCAAACGTCTTGGCCCAATTCTTAGCCATAATATTTGCATACGTTACAAACAAGCTTTTTGTTTTTGAAGATAAAACAAATACTATTAAATCCCTTATAATTCAGTTCGGAAAATTCTTCTCTCTAAGACTTGTTACACTTGTTTTAAACACCGTTTTGTTCGTTATTATGATAGATAAAATGGGCATAAACGATATAGTTACAAAGGCTATAGTTTCCGTAATCGTCATTATTCTTAACTATGTTTTCAGCAAACTCATAGTTTTTAAAGCTAAGGAGAAACAACAATGAAAAGGGTACATGAAAAGCTTTTAAGCTGTTATAATCAAATAAAGCAAAAAACCGATTTTGAACCAAAAGTCGCTATCGTTCTCGGTTCGGGACTCGGGCACTTCGGAGATTGCATTAAAATTGTCGATACCGTTGACTATGCTTCCATTGACGGTTTCCCTACCTCAACCGTAAGCGGTCATATAGGCAGATTCCTTTTCGGCTACGTTGAAGACGTTCCCGTCGTCGCTATGCAAGGAAGAATACACTATTACGAGGGTTACAGTATGACAGACGTCGTTTTGCCCGTAAGACTTATGTGTATGTTAGGAGCAAAAAAAATCATTCTTACAAACGCCGCCGGTGGAATCAATCCCCTCTTTAAGCCCGGAACACTTATGGCTCTCACCGACCATATCACTTCCTTTGTTCCCTCTCCGCTTATTGGGCAAAATATTGACGAGCTCGGTGTGCGTTTCCCCGATATGACAAATGTTTACGATAATGAACTTAGAAACGTATTGCTCAAAACTGCGGAAAGCCTTGATATACCGTTAAAGCAAGGCGTATATATTCAGTTTACGGGACCCGCATACGAAACTCCTGCAGAAATAAGAGCCGCAAGGGTTCTCGGTGCCGACGCTGTCGGAATGAGTACTGCAGTAGAGGCTATGGCGGCACGTCACATGGGTGCTAAAATCTGTGCTGTAAGCTGTATATCTAACGCCGCTGCAGGACTAAACAAAAAGCCGCTTACCCACGAAGAAGTTAAGGAAACGGCAGATATGGTATCTTCGCAGTTCCAAAAGCTTATCTACAATACTATAATCAATATGGAAAAAATGTAATATTATGAACAAAAAACACGTTGATATTTATACAGACGGTGCCTGTAAGGGTAACCCCGGTCCCGGCGGCTACGGTATTGTTCTCGTATACAGGGAAATCGAAAAGAAAATCAGCCGAGGCTTTAGAAATACCACAAATAACCGTATGGAGCTGTTAGCCGCAATCACTGCCCTTGAAGCCTTGAACGAAAGCTGTGACGTCAGCCTCTATTCCGATTCAAAGTATCTTATTGACGGAATGACTAAGGGGTGGGCAAAAAACTGGAAGGCTAACAACTGGATAAAAAGCGACAAGAAAAAAGCCCTTAATACTGACCTTTGGGATAGAATGCTCTCGCTTAACAGCAAACACACAATCGAATATATATGGGTTAAGGGGCACAACGGGCACAAATATAACGAAATTTGCGATACCCTTGCAGTCGAAGCTGCGGAAAACCCTACCTTCGATGATAATTTGGGAGAAAATATATGAGAATTCTTGTAGGACTCAGCGGCGGTCTTGACAGCACCTACACTGCATACAAGTTAATAAATGAAGGGCATACGGTAGAGGGATTAGTACTTGAAATGCACGACTATACCGATGTCGAAGCCGCAAAAAAAACTGCCGATATCTTAGGCATAAAGCTACACACCCTCGACTGCCGTGAGATTTTTAAAAAGCACGTTATAAGCAACTTTATTTCCGAATATTCTTTAGGTCACACACCTAATCCCTGTACGGTATGCAACAGGTACGTTAAAATATCCGAGCTTTGCCGATTCGCCAACGAAAACGGTTTTGATAAAGCGGCAACAGGTCACTATGCACGTATTATTTTTGATAGTGAAACCCAAAGATACTGCATAGCCAAGGGGAATGACGAAAGAAAAGACCAGAGCTATATGCTGTGGTATCTTACGCAGGAACAGCTTAAAACCCTTTACTTCCCCCTCTCAGATATAACCAAAGAGCAAATACGCGAAGAAATAAAACAAACGAAATTTGCTTATCTTGCCGATACTAAAGAAAGCCAGGAAATATGCTTTATTCCCGACAATGACTATGCTTCATACATAGAAAAAGAAAAGGGGAAATTCCCCGAGGGCAATTTTATCGACTCAAACGGAAACGTTGTCGGAAAGCACAAAGGCATTATTCACTACACCATAGGTCAGCGTAAAGGACTTGGCATAAGCCTTGGCGCCCCTGCCTATATAACAAAAATAGACCCTGAAAAAAATACCGTAACGGTCGAAAAACAGAGTGACGTTAAAGCCAACGCCTTACGTGCAACCTCCCTCAACAGTCAGCTTCTTCTCGCCGAAAACGGAAAAGAATATACACTTGACGTTAAAATAAGATATGCCGCAAAACCAATGAAAGCAAACGTTACAATCGAAAACGGTATTGCCGTAGTATTATTTAACGAGCCTGTCAGGGCTATAACACCCGGTCAAAGTGCAGTCTTTTACAAGGATGACAAAATCGCCTTCGGCGGTACTATCATCTGACTTTTATTGCTTAATCTACTGAAAGGATATGAATTTATGTCAAACGGAAAAAATCTAAACAGAGAATTATATCTGAAGTTTGAATATGCCTCATTCAGAGAGCTCGAAGAGCTTCTTCTCGCCGCACACACCCACGAAGAAAAAGCTTTTTACAGAGCCCTTTTGAACCTTAAGCTTCAAATCGCTCAAGAACGTGTAGTAGGAGAACAGCTGGTATGAAGATATATACTATTATTGCAGGCGCCAACGGCGTTGGAAAAACATCTCTCTATCAAATACTTGAAAGCTCCGACGACCTTGGAGAAAGAATCAATATTGACGAAATCGTTTCCGCAAAAGGCAGTTGGATGGACAAGCTCTTGCAAATTAAGGCGGGTAGAACCGCTATGGCTATGCTCAGCAAATATATTGCAAACGATATCACTTTCCATCAGGAAACTACCCTCCCCGGTAACGTTATTCTAAAGCAAATAAAAAAAGCCAAAGCAAGAGGCTTTCAGATTAGACTTTATTTTGTTGGCGTCGAATCGGTTGACGTATCCCTTAAGCGTGTTGAAAAAAGAGTTACTAAGGGTGGTCACGGCATTGACGAAGAAACTATTCGCCGCCGTTTTGAAGCTATGCCCGAACAGCTTCGTGCTATCCTTCCCCTCTGCGATACGGCTTCCTTCTACGACAACACCGTAAGATTCCGCAGACTCGCTTTAACAAAAGGCGACGTTATATTCGACAGCGATATGGACCTTCCCGCTTGGTTTACCGACCTTGTGGACAAGGGCATAATAAAATATAATTAAAATATGGATAAGTGTAATATTTGTCCCCGTAAATGCAATATCGACAGAAGTTCTTCTGTCGGTTTTTGCCTTTGTAACGATACTGCTATAGTTTCAAAAACTATGTTACACAAGTGGGAAGAGCCGCCTATAAGCGCTCAAAACGGAAGCGGTGCCGTATTCTTTTCCGGCTGTACGCTGAAATGCGTATATTGCCAAAATCAAGAAATCAGCCGTACCCCTAAAGGAACTGAATACACCCCTCAGCAGCTTGCTGATATTTTTCTTGAGCTTCAATCCTGTGGCGCTCATAATATAAATCTCGTTACCCCCACGCATTTTACAAAACAGATAATCAGCGCTCTTGATATTGCAAAACCAAAACTTAATATCCCTATAGTATACAATACAAGCGGATACGAAAGGGTAGAAACACTGAAATTACTTAAGGGATATGTTGACGTATATCTGCCCGACTTTAAATATTACGATAGAACACTTTCTATGAAATATTCAAAAGCTCCCGACTATTTTGACGTTGCTATAAATGCTGTTAAAGAAATGTATGAACAGGTAGGTGCATACCGCGAAAACAATGATGGGTTAGCTGAAAAAGGTATAATAATCAGACACCTCGTTCTCCCCGGCTGTCGCCACGACTCTGTAAAAATCCTTGAAGAAATCAAAAACACTTTGCCTATTCAAGACATCAAGCTCAGCCTTATGAGTCAGTTTACCCCCGATTTTGTTCCGCCTGAATACAAAGAACTTTCAAGAAAAATAACCTCGTTTGAATATAATTACGTTCTTAACAAGGCTATTGATTTGGGTTATGACGGATTCTTTCAGCAAAAAGACTCAGCCTCGGCAAAATATACGCCAAGCTTTACAAAATAAAAAGGTGGATATGGATTTTTAAAACCCATATTCACCTTTTGTTATTCAAACTATTATTGATGTAACCCATTACTTCATTCTTTTGAAGTTTTAAAGAAAACGCAAAATCTGCAGCTATTATGCTTTCTGCCTGCGCAAGATATTTTAAATCATTTGCCTTCATTTTCTTCTTCGTTTTCTCAAATTCAAGCTTATATTCACTTACCTTTTTGATAATCCAAAGCATCTTTGCCTTATCGCCACTGTTTATTATTTCGTCAAAATATGCCGCCCTTGCCTTGCAATAATCTATCCACGTACAGTCAACATTTTTTGACTCTTCAATAACCTTGTGTATCTCAGCCTCAGACAGTACGTACTGCATCTCATTTTCAAGGGCAGAACCCGTAGGAACAAACACCTTAGTGTTGTTGTCATAAACGGAGCGTAAAACATAATACTCCTTCTTACCCTGACCCACAAAGTTTTGCTCGATAATATCAACTATCTCACAAACTCCGTTTTTGCGGTAAGTTACGTAATCGCCTAACTTAAACGACACGTTACTCGAATTAGTCTTATCCATTTGTTTTACCTCCCCTTTGACCGATTACATATATATTATAACATAAAAAAACAAAAATTTCAAAAGGGTTTATAATAAATATTTAAAAAAAGTTCACATTTCGCAATACTAAAAGAGGAGCTAAATCGAATTGATAAAACTGTGTAGACGACCTCATCCGTCGCACCGCATAAAGAAAAATAGAAAAACAAAGTTCACTTGCGGTACGACACCTTCTCCCACCGGAGAAGGT
>JAFQOB010000160.1 GCA_017395725.1 Clostridia bacterium | reverse complement strand
GTGAGAGTTCGAAGTCATACGCAAAACGGCCGAAAATATCTTTTTTATAGTCCTTACACAGAAAAAACGACGTGATTTGACACGTCGTTTTTTCAACTAAATCAACCCTTTGGGGTGGGTGAAATCATCTTCAATGATGAAATCCCCTGCGGGGATGAAATCCGCCTCGACGGCGGATGGGTGGATTTAATTTCATCTGAGGCAAAGCCGAAGATTTCATCAGCGTTAGCTGATTTCATCCTTGCGTCAGCAAGGATTTCATTTTCTGTAAGAGTTTAAATTTATACGCAAAAATGATGAAAATATTTTTTGTAGACCATAGCAAAAATGTGATGGAACGGCAAAGCCGCGCCATCACATTTTTTGTTGAAAAAGGATTTGAACTTGAGCGCCGGCTTGCCGGCAAGAGAGGGAGTATTGTTCCGCGCCGCCTGAATGGGAGCCTTACAATGTTCGCACAAAACAAGAGAGGCAAGTTCTTTGCCAAGCTTTCTACGAAAGAAAGCGGGCTACTTTCTTTTCTTAAAAGAAGCCCTCTCAGTCAGCTTCACTGATAGCTCTCTCGAAGGGCGAGCATTTGGGTTTGTACAAACCCGAGATTCGAGGTTTCTTTGCCTACTTTCTTTCCTTAAAAGAAAGTAGGGGGATTATTCTAATGTCTTCACCACGCGGCATTTTTCTATGCCGTAATATTCAAAGCATTTTATTGCATCGCCGTCGATTATTTCACCTGATATTACTATGGGTACGGCGGGGGGACAGCCTACCTCAGAAAAGGCAAGTATTCTGCCAAGAGCATCTTTTGCATCTATTTCTTCGTAAGGCGAAAGTGTAGCTGTTCGAACGGTCATAGCCCTCTTCGGTATGCTCATCTTCGGGGAATATGCCGTTATCGGCTGTCTTTTTTCTATGGATAATAGTGCTTCTTCAAGGCTGTTTATTTCGCTTTCCGAACTCTCTGCACTAAGCATAAATACAACGTAATCGGGGTCTGCAAATTCACATTCAATATTATTCTTACGCAAAATATCGGCAAATTCATATCCTTTGTAGCCGTATTTTTTTGTCTCTATAGTTATTTTCGTAGGCTCGTCGCCAACAAGTGTATAGCCATTTTCGGTTAGAGCATATTTTATTGATTTTACGGCTTCAGCCTTGTGTAAAAGTCTCGTTCTGTAGTCCCCGTCAATATACTCATTTGCTTTGTCAAGAGACTGTAAAATCAAATATGACGGACTGGTCGAGCCAAAGAGTGACAACGCTTGTTTCGCGCCGTTTGCAAATAGGTCGGGGGCATTGTCTGATATATGTAAATATGCTCCCCCTGTAAGTACCGGCAAGGTCTTATGTGCCGAATCGCTGCACATATCAGCCCCCAAATCTATGGGGTGTTGGCTTTGTGGCATAAATTTCAAATATGCTCCGTGTGCGTTGTCAACCAACAGCAATATGCCGTACTTTTTGCATATTTTCGATATAGCCGATACGTTTGCCATATTGCCTAAATAGTCTGGTGACGTTATATATATCGCAGTCGGCAGCTCTTGTGCGTTCTTTATTTTATTTTCAAGGGCTTCGGGTTCTATTGCAAAGGATAAATACGAACTGTCTTTGTTTCCCTCTAACCACTCTATATCAATATCAAGCAAAGATATCGTATTTATAAAACTCTTGTGGGCGTTTCTCCCCGCATAAATAAGGGGCTTCTTGTTCTGTGATTTCGCGTAAAGTGTGCATAAATAAAGCATTGCCCTTATTGCAAGGGACGAGCCCTCGGCAGAATAAAATGTTTTGCAGCCAAAAAGGGCAGAGGCGTTGCTTTCGCTCTCCGCTATTATGCCGTCAGCCTCGTAAAGAGAATCGGCTCCCATTATTTCCGTTATGTCGAATTGCTCGAAGCCTAAAAAGCTTTTGCCCTTGTGGCCCGGCATGTGCATTCTTGCCGTTTTGCTCTCCGCATATTGCTTTACAAAATCACAGATTGGTGTTTTCATTTTTCTTGCCCCTTTGTTTTTTTCCTACTTTCTTTTAAGGAAAGAAAGTAGCAAAGAAACCTCGAATAATTGGTTTGTACAGTTCCAAATACTACCTTGTGGTAAGAGTTTCCCAAGACGCAAGGACAATAAAACAGTAGAAACAAACATAGGCTCCCTTGTGTAAAGGGAGCTGTCAGCGAAGCTGACTGAGGGATTGTTTGATAAAAAAACTTTTGATGTGTACAATCCCTCCGCCTCGTACCTCGGCACCTCCCTTTACACAAGGGAGGCTGACAACGTTTGTACAAACCGGTATTTTTGCCATCCAAATAAAGTTAAAGTTTTTTCGGATTAAAAAGGCGCTTTTTCAAAAAGTTTCTTTGGTGGGTTTCAGAATGTTGCCCCCCTACAAATTATCTATTATTGTTTGAATAAACCAGAGAGGCAAGGTTCTTTGCCTACTTTCTTCCTTAAAGAAAGTAGGAAGTTTTTGAGGGTGTGGGGACTTTTTTCAAAAAGTCCCCACGTATTTCTTATTTCTTACTTATTCAATTTTCTCGCAATCTCAACCATAATCGCACATTCCATACGCTTCTTAAACAGTTCGCAGCCTGCTTTATACACGCCCTTAACCGAGCCTGTGGAGTGGTATGCGTTTGCAGCACAGCCGCCCGAGCAATATAGCTTTGCCCAGCAGTCGCGACATTCTTCACGTGCATACACGTTACAGCACGCAAATTCGTCCTGTTTCTCTTTATTTGTAACTCCGTTCCATATATCGCCCAGCTTATAAGATTCTTCGCCGACAAACTGGTGGCAAGGGTATAGGTCGCCCCAAGGTGTAACAGCCATATACTCCGTACCCGAGCCGCAGCCGGAAATACGCTTATAAATACAAGGACCGCCTGTCAAATCTATCATATAATGATAGAACGTAAATGGTCTGCCTTCCTTATCTCTTTCGAGCATAAGCTTCGCCAAGTCCTCGTACTGCTTGAACACAATAGGCATATCTTCTGCTGTAAGCTCCGATTTATCGCCGGGTGCACAAACAACGGGCTCCATACTAAGCTCCGTAAAGCCCAGCTCAAGCATCTGCTTTATATCCTCTAAAAAGTCGGGGTTAGCGTGGGTAAAGGTGCCTCGCATATAGTAATTCTTTCCCTCACGTGCCTTAACAAACTTCTGAAAGAGGGGGACGATTCTTTCCCAGCTTCCGTTACCTGCGTAGTCAACGCGGTATCTGTCGTGAATCTCTTTTCTGCCGTCGAGGCTGAGAACAACGTTACTGCACTCACGGTTTGCCCATTCAATAACGTCATCATCAATAAGAAGACCGTTAGTAGTCAAAGTAAAGCGGAAGTTCTTATTATGTTCTTTTTCAATACTTCTCGCATAAGCTACCAGTTGTTTTACAACCTCAAAGTTCATCAACGGTTCGCCGCCAAAAAAGTCAACCTCAAGGTTTCTTCTTGTACCCGAGTTGGCAACAAGGAAGTCGAGGGCTTGTTTACCCACTTCATAAGACATAACGGCTCTTTCTCCGTGATATTTACCCTGACTTGCAAAGCAATATTCGCAGTTGAGGTTACAGGTATGGGCGATATGCAAACAGAGTGCCTTAACCACGCCCGACGTCTTTTCCTTCAGCTTACCCGCCATATTTTCAAAGGTATCGGGGGCAAACAGCTTACCCATATCCTTTAATTGCTCGACCTGTTCGTAACATTCTTCAATATCTTTTGGTGTTATCTCGTCTTTGCCCACGTATTTTTCAGACATTTTTGCAATAATATCTTCCTTGTTTTCGCCTTCAAAAAGGGAAATAATATCGTATGCCACGTCGTCGACAACGTGGATACCGCCCGAGCAGGTGTCGAGAACTATGTTATAGCCGTTAAGCTTATACTGATGTATCATTATCTATGTACTCCTTAATATTACAGTAAAAATGCCGCCAAAAAATAGGCGGCATTCTATCGGAAAGTTTCTAAATAAAACTTACTTGCTTTCCTTGTTTTCGCACTGCTGGTTAGCAATACCGCAGCTTGTTTTGCAAGCAGACTGGCAAGATGTCTGGCATTCGCCGCAACCGCCGTTCTTTGCACTTTCGCAAAGATTACGTGTTTCGATAGTTTCGATGTGTTTCATTGTACAGTACCTCCGTTTGATAATACACTTTATACACCTTTTATTATAACACTTTTTTCCTGAAAGTCAATAAGAAATATAAACATTATCCGTCAATAAAACAAAAAACTATACTGCTAAATAACCAAATCTATACAAACAATATCCCTATATCGTAGGGCGGTGGCTTGCTGCCGCCGTTAATGAAAAAACAATAACTAAAAAAGCGGCGGGAGATAAACCCCCGCCCTACAACAATGCGACTGCTTGTCTTTTTTATTTAATTTAAAATTTATCTGAAATCTTTGTTTTTTAAAAATTGCAGAAACTGCTCAACGTTGCCGTATGCGGATTCTCTTTTGTAATATGCGAAAACAACCGATTCCTCGGCAAAGTCGGAAACGTCTAAATATGCAATGTTACGTGTTTGCAAATTCTTTGCATTATCCCTTTCAACACCTATAGCAATGCCCGAATCAACGAGCTTTTCGTAATATTTCATATCGTTACTGCGGATAGACACGTTGGGAGAAAATCCCGCCTTTTTACAGGCATCTATAAGTATCTTATGCATATTGCTCTGTTCGCCCAATGTTATAAATTGCTGAGAAGACAGCTGCTTCATAGTCAATTTCTTTCGAGCGAGAAGGCTTTCTCTTGAAACAACAAGTTTCATTCGCATGTGGCAAAGCTCGGTCCGTTCACGTGTAGGGTAGAGGTCCGAACGTTCATCTATAATAATATCATACTTTTCAAAATTCTGCTCGGCGTTGTCAAAGTTAATTTGAAACTGAACGTGGGGCTTTAGTTTGTTATATTCAATAATATAGTCGGTTATCTTCCCTCGCATAGCGCGTACAAGCAGATTTATCTCGCGGTCATCTTTTAAGTTAGTCAAATCCTTAACCGCACTGTCTATTTCTTCAAAGGCTACTTGCAGAGCAGAAAACAGCCTTTTACCGTTTTTATTTAGCGTAATACTGTTGCCCGAACGGTCGAACAACTGACAGCCAAGCTCCTTTTCAAGTCTGCGTACCGAGCCCGATACAGATGATGTCGGTACGTAGTGCTTTTCTGCAGTCTTTGCAAAATTTTCAGTTTTGGCACTTTCAAAAAAATATTGGAGCTGTAATAATTCCATAGTATAACCCTCTTCAAATAATGATTTTCTTTATTTTACCAAACTTTTAAAAGTTTAGCAAGTGCATTTCAGCAAATTCTTTACATTTTTGTTAAGGGGGTATAGAATAGCTTTATTGTAACAAAGCGGAGAGTATTCTTGTTGATAATACAACAGAGTGAATCGAGTCAAATAAATAAAGTAGAGTAGACGACCTCATCCGTCTCGGCAGCAAGGTAATATAATAAGTAAAGTTTGTACACTGCCTCGACACCTTCTCCCGCCGGAGAAGGTCTTTGTCTGTACAGGCTTAATAAATGGTAGTTGTAAAAAACAATATAGTTTGAGAATTAAGCTTTTACATTGTACCTTCTCCGGTGGGAGAAGGTGTCGTACCGCAAGTGATTTTTATTGTTTATTGTTCTTTATGCGGTGCGACGGATGAGGTCGTTTCTTATAATTATTTTTTTATTTTAAAATACGCAGTTTTTAATTAGTTTTTGTCAGTAAAAAAAGGACTAAGTTAAAGGCTTGGTTCCGTTTTATAAAAAAGAGAGGTAAATATTATGAATTACGGTCGTACTTTTAATTTTTCAGCCGGTCCCGCTATGATGCCCGAGGCAGTACTTGAAGAAATAAGAGATGAAATGCTGAACTATCGCGGAAGCGGTATGTGCGTTATGGAAATGTCTCACAGAAGTCCTGAGTTTCAGCAGATATTTGACGAGGCAGAGAAGGACTTGCGAGAGCTTATGGGAATCCCCGATAACTACAAGGTTCTGTTTATTCAAGGGGGGGCAACCTTGCAGTTTTCTATGATTCCTATGAATCTTATGAAGAACGGAAAGGCCCTGTATATCGAAACGGGGGCTTGGTCAAAAAAAGCGGCTGACGAAGCCAAAAAAGTGGGAGAAGTTACGGTTGTTTCTTCAAAAGATAAGAATTACACCTATATCCCCGATTGCTCGGATTTGGATATTGCCGACGATATCGATTACGTTTATATATGCGAAAACGAAACCATTCACGGCACAACGTGGCAGACTTTGCCAAACACTAAGGGTAAAATACTTGTATCCGACCAGTCGTCTATGTTCCTTTCAAAGCCTTGCAACGTTTCTGATTACGGTATGATTTATGCCGGTGTACAGAAAAACGTTGGTCCTGCGGGGATGGTAGTTGTTATCATTCGCGAGGATTTAATACGCGATGACTTAGACAGTCTTCCCATATATATGCAGTATAAGACACACGCTGACGCGGGTTCTATGTACAATACTCCTAACTGTTGGGCTATATACTGCTGCGGTAAGGTGTTTAAGTATCTAAAAAGCATCGGCGGTCTTGAAGAAATAAATAAGCGTAATATCGAAAAAGCAAAGGTTCTGTATGACTTTTTGGATAATTCAAATATGTTTAGCGGTACGGTAGAAAAGGAATACAGAAGCCTTATGAACGTTCCCTTTGTTACTGCTTCAAAGGAGCTTGACGGGGAAGTCGTCAAAGCTACTAAGGAAGCGGGTTACGATAACTTAAAGGGACACAAGTCTGTTGGCGGTTTACGCGCTTCCATTTACAATGCTATGCCTAAAGAGGGTGTGGAGGCGTTGGTGGATTTCTTGAAAAACTTTGAAGAAGAACACAAGTAAATAGGAAGTAATACTATGCGAATATTAGTTACAGACGGAATCGACAGTTTTTCTATAGAAAAACTGAGAGCAGATGGCCACGAGGTAGTCGGGCAGTTTTATGAATCCGATAAGCTCGGAAGTGCTTTAAAAGAATATGACTGTGTAGTGGTGCGTTCAAAAACAAAGATAAGGGCAAGCCATATTGACGAAGCTGTTACAGGAAAGCTAAAGCTTATTATTCGCGGCGGTGTCGGCGTTGACAATATTGATGTTGACTATGCCGAAAGCAAGGGCATTGCTGTTCGCAATACTCCCAATGCAAGCTCTGCCTCTGTTGCCGAGCTTGCTATTGGTCATATTTTCGCCCTTTCTCGTTTTATCGGCATAGCAAACGCCGAAATGAGACAAGGACTATGGAACAAAAAGCAGTATGAGGGTAGTGAAATCAGCGGGAAGACTCTTGGACTTATCGGTATGGGAAGAATAGCGCAAGAGGTTGCAAAACGTGCCGAGGCTCTGGGGTTAAAGGTTGTCTATACCTGCCGGAGCGGTGAAAAAAAGGAGATAGGTAATTATACCTATCTTCCGTTAGAAAAGCTATTGAAAATATCCGATTACGTATCCTTGCATATTCCTATGCCGGCAGATAACAGACCGATAATCGACAAAGCAGAGCTTGAGCTTATGAAGCCTACTGCATTTATTATAAATACATCAAGAGGCGGTGTGGTATCGGAAAATGCTCTTTTAAATGCATTAAACAATGGGGAAATTGCGGGTGCGGCACTTGATGTATTTGAAAATGAGCCTACTGCTAATATGGCTTTATGCAGTCACCCGAGAGTATCGGTTACTCCGCATATAGGCGGACAAACCGCCGAGGCGCAAAGCAGAATCGGTGAGGAAATCGCGGGGATTATTAATAGATGGTGTGTTTTGAATTAATGAAATATTGCTACGCAATATGAAATAATCCTAACGGATTATGAAATATTCGGTGTTCCACCGAATGTGAAATGAAAATTCGCAATTTAATATTTGCGAAGCAACTATTTCATACGCGACAGCGTATTTCATAGCGAAGCTATTTCACTCGCCGTAAGGCGAATTTCATTGAAAAAAGCACTGCTATTTCGGTGCTTTTTTCTCTGGGGTGAGTAATGGGACTCGAACCCACGGCCTTCAGGGCCACAACCTGACGCTCTAACCAACTGAGCTACACCCACCATATTTGAAGTAATAAGTAAGAGGTAATAGGGAAGAAGTAAGTAAGAAGTAAGTAAGAAGTAAGTAAGAAGTATTTTATTGAGGTTTGCATTTCGCAAACCTCAATAAAGTCTTCTGGCGCACCCTGGGGGATTCGAACCCTCGACCTACCGCTTAGAAGGCGGTTGCTCTATCCAGCTGAGCTAAGGGTACTTAACTTCTCTGCGCCTCATTTCGATACCACAGAATTATAACATAACTATTCTCAATTGTCAAGCACTATTTCGTTTTTTTATTTACTTTTTTAAAATTTATTATTTTACATAATCTTATTGAAGAATCTATTGCATTGTGTTAGAATATGTATACAAAAATGTTACGTTATTTTTTAAGGAGTTTTGTCTTATGAATTATATTTTGTCAAACTATTCACCGGAAGCCCTCTTCCGTTATTTTGAAGAAATTTGCGCTATTCCGCACGGTTCGGGTAACGAAAAGGGAATTGCCGATTATCTTTGCAAATTTGCCGAGGACAACGGACTTGAATATTATAGAGATGACGTTAATAACGTTCTTATAAAGAAAAATGCCTCTGCAGGTTATGAAAACAAACCCGCAGTGCTCTTACAGGGACATACCGATATGGTATGTGAAAAAAACAACGACGTCGTTCACAACTTTGAAACTGACCCGCTGAAAATATACGAAAAAGACGGTTGGCTATATGCCGAGGGAACAACACTCGGCGGTGACGACGGTATTGCAGTCGTTATGATGATGGCTGTTCTTGCCGACAAAGACGCAAAACACCCACCGCTTGAATGTCTCTTTACCGTTCAGGAAGAAACAAGTATGGTGGGAGCTATTAACTTCGATTATTCAAAGTTGTCTGCCAAGTCATTTATAAACCTCGACTGCGAACACCTTGACCACGCGACAGTTAGCTGTGCCGGCGGTGTCAGATGCGATATAAGCTTCGAGCTTGATTCATACAAGAATCAGAATTCGCCTATTAAAATAACCGTAAAAGGTCTTGCCGGCGGTCATTCAGGTACGGATATAAATTCGGGTAAACAGAATGCGAATATCCTTATGGCAAAGCTTCTCGGCGGTCTCTATGAAAAAATGCCTTTTAACCTTATATCAATAAACGGCGGTAACAAGGTTAATGCTATTCCCCGTGAATGTGAGGCTGTTATAAGCGTATTTGACAAAAAGGAAGCGAAAGAAACTATAAAAGGCCTTGCCGATACCATAAGAAAACAGCTTGTAAAGAATGACAAAAAATTCTCGGTACGCGTGGATAACGCAAACGGCATTTCCGATACGGCTTTCTGTTTCAAGGATACCTATAGAGTTATAAGTACTATGAATATAATTCCTAACGGAGTGTACGAAATGAGCCGTTCCCTTGAGGGACTTGTTGAGACCTCGTCTAATCTCGGTGTTGTTACTACCGAGGGAAATACGGTTAAGCTTTATCTTATGCCTCGTTCTTCGGTAGAGTCTAAGCTTGACGAGATAGTTATGAAGTTTGATATGATTGCTAAGCTCGCAGGGGCGAAAATAGACCGCCATGACCGTTATCCCGGTTGGGAATATATGCCGAAGAGCCATATGCGCGACCTCTATGCCCAGTGTTTTGAAAAGAGAACTGGCAGAACTCCCGTGTTTGAGGCGGTTCACGCAGGCGTTGAATGTGGTATTATTATAACCGCTATGGGTGGTAATCTCGACGGCGTATCTATTGGTGCTACAGTTCAAAATATCCATACTCCCGACGAGCGTCTTGAACTCCAATCCCTTTCCGATGCCTATGCAATTATGCTTGATATGTTAGAGAATATATAATTTCCCCTACTTTCTTGAAAGAAAGTAGGCCCGCTTTCTTTCGCAGAAAGCTTGGCAAAGAACTTGCCTCTCTCGGTTTGTGCCTATGTTTATTAATTGTGCAAACTTTATCCCTATCTTGTATGGCGGGGGCTTGCTCCCGCCATTTTTTAGGAAGAAAGTAGGCAAAGAACTTTGCTTCTCCGATTTGTACGAACTATATAAAGCCTTCTCCAGCGGAGAAGGGGGACCGCTTGCGGTGGATGAGGAGAGCCAAAAAAGTTATATTTATGGTTTTTTAGTGGTTGTCTTTTTGTCTTTCAAAATACCACTCATATCCACTAACTTCTATCGCGGTTACGTAAGTCTTTGCGTAGATTGTGTTTCCATTTTCAGATGTACCGATATTTTTATAAAAAGCATAGAAAGGTATTCCCACCGTTGGTTTTCCGGTTTTATTATCATATCCAAACACATATTCAATATCAACAAAGTCGTAACCTTCAAAGATTACTTTGTCTTGAGCCTTCATGCATAAAGGGCAGGAATGACCTCCGAAAACATACCCATTATATAGCAAAGTTTCCGCCTCGCTTACAGATATTTTTTTAGCATTTGCAATAAGTGAATATGTGTCGCTAACATTGATTCGATTCTTATAATAATTAATGCTGGATACTTTTAATATATCATCACTTACACTATCTCCAGAATAATTAGCAAAGTTATCGAAGCTAATACATATATAGT
>JAFQOB010000159.1 GCA_017395725.1 Clostridia bacterium | reverse complement strand
CGGGTGACGGCAGCTTTGGTATGAACCTTACGGAGCTTGCAACCGTAGTAAGCTACGGCCTTCCCATAGTAATAGTTTTGTTCAACAACGGCTCTCTCGGTATGGTAAGACAGTGGCAGGGGATGTATTACGGCGGCAGGTATTCAAACAGCGAGCTTAACCGTAAGACGGATTTTGTAAAGCTTGCCGAGGCGTTTGGACTTTCCGCTTGCCGTGTAGCTACGGCAGAGGAGTTTAAGACAGCATTTGAGAATGCGATAAACGGAGACAAGCCTTATCTGATAGACGCGGTTATAGACATAGAAGAAAAGGTGCTTCCCATAAACACCGAGGATAAAAAAGAGGTATAATATGCGTAGTGTGATAGCAGTTTACGTTGAAAACAAATACGGCGTTCTGGCAAGGGTAACGGGTCTCTTTATGCGCCGCGGCTTTAATATCGACTCCCTTGCCGTGGGGGAAACAGAGGACCCAAGCTTCTCCCGTATAACAATAACTCTGAATGGCGATGATTATGCAAGGGAGCAGCTTATAAACCAGCTTTATAAGCTTCACAACGTTAAGTGTGTAAAGCTTCTTGACGGTGGGAACTCTGTAGAAAGAGAGCTGCTTCTTATTAAAGTGAAAAACACCCCCGAAAACCGCAACGAGATAATGGCGGCATCAGAGGTTTACCGCGGCAAGGTTGTGGACTACACTACGGAGTATATGTGTATAGAGGTAACGGGCGAGCCGCCTAAGATAAAGGCGTTTATCGACGTTATGAAACCCCTTGGCATCGTTGAAATATGCCGTACGGGCGTTATATCATTGGAACGCGGCGGCGATATTCTGGAAAAGTAAATAAAAGAAGCCCGTACTTGGCATCAAGACCAAGCACGGGCTTTTTGATTTTAAACTATTTGTTCCAAATCTCAAGTTCCTCAAGCTGAAGAACGTAGCAATTTTGAAGATTAAGAAGAATTCTTACGTATCTGCCCTTTGCGGGAGTGTCTAACTTGTAGGTGCAGTCGAAATACTCATCATTTGTAGTGTTTATCTTAGCCTCGGTTGTTGTTCCCGTAACCTTTGTAAAATTAACGTTATCGTCGGATACGTAAGCAAGACGAACTTTAAAACCACGATTGCCGCCGATGCGTACGTTGCGGAATACAAAAGAGTTTATATCCTCGTAATGGTCACCAAGATCAATAATGTACTCAAAGAGTCTGTTTGTGCCTGCAAACATTACGGTAACGCCCGGTACACCAAAGGGGTCGCTTGCATAGTCTGCTGCGGTAATATCGCCAACAACACCATCGGTCATCTTGTTTAAATCATAATCACACCACGTGTAGTCGCCGGAATATTCGCCTAAATAGCAGTATTTCGCATAATCAGCATCAACAGTCTCTCCTGATAGGGTGTAAGTTTTTTCAAGGGCGTAGTTTGTTTTTTCCTCAGTAGTTTTGTATTCCGGCTCTAACTTTGTACGCGATAGAATTTCCCAATAACAGTCAGGATAGCCACCGTGGTCTGTATAATACACAACACCGTTAACAAGTACCGTGTCCATAGTGTCTTTGATAACAGTCCCGTCTGCATACGTTATCTCTATAACAATGTGTCCATCGCCGTCTAAAGGTTCGTCGGGATATCTTTCGCCAACGGTAAAGGTTTTCAGCCAATTTATGATTTCCGCCATATACTTATCTTCAACGGTACTGCCTACACCGTTTCCGCTATATGAGTAGAAAGTGATACTACTGATATTTTCGGTGTTAAAAACGGTGGTATTTGGTTTTACAGTATTCTCTACCGTTGGGTCAATTCCGTTATAGGTTATCACAAGACTGTCTATCTCGTCCTTAAAGGTTTCCAAAAACGACATCCTCAACGCATTAATTCCAATGGTTCCATGCCAACCATTGTTGGGCATATAACTCTCTTTGTTCAAATTAAGATAACCAACACGGTTATTTATTTCAAAGCCTAATACTCTGCTTTGTAATAGAGTGCCATTTAGATTGCTTATACCTACGATAATTTCTGCGGCAATTTTCAAGTCATCGGGACGCTTGTAGGGATACCTCCAATCCAAATAACGGTTTCCGTCCTCGGGCGTGGGCAT
>JAFQOB010000158.1 GCA_017395725.1 Clostridia bacterium | reverse complement strand
TGTTTATGCAAGAAGGATAGGGTGAAAAACTATGCGTAAAACAAGAATAGGGAAATCAATTATTACGTTTGCTTTGGCGTTGATTATGGTATTTGAACTTATACCTGCGTCGCTTTTTACGGCGTTTGCCAACGACCCTTCGTCAAATCAAAATGTTTATTTGGGAGGAGCTGACGGAATAGCCGACAGAGATACTTCGATGAAGTATAATTTGTCTTTGGGCGATAATGCGTCCACAGAGCATGCCGGTCGTATCTGGACCGACAAGTCTGTATATTCCGACGATGCAACTTTTGAAAAATTCGGCGGAGGCACATTGACTTATAAGCTCAACGAAGGCGGAAATCTCGGAGAAGATTTTCTCGTTGCATATTCCGCACTCGCGACTGCTGAGTCGATTGAAGGACAGACTCAGGCTCCTGTTGACGTTGTTTTGATTCTCGACGTATCAGGTTCAATGAGTAACGGCGACAGTGGAATGGATAACGGCAAGAGCCGTATAGCCAATACTGTTATTGCGGCAAATGATGCTATCAAGTCAATTATGGAACTTAACGAATATACCAGAGTTGCCGTTGTTGCCTTCAGTAATACGGCTCAGGTGTTGTTGCCTCTTGACAGATATACAAATACAACAGAAATAGAGAGAGAATGGATATCGACGGGTTGGCTTGACGGATATTGGAAAGAGACAGAGGTAGAGGTTCCGATATTCTCCGTAAGTACCGAGTATGCCAGCAATAACTATTCTGTGTTGTATACCAATGCAAAAAATTCGAAGAATGAAACTATAGAAAGATCTACTGAAGTTCAAGGCGGAACGAACATTCAGATGGGTCTTTACACCGGTATGAACATACTGGCAACAGAGCAGTCAACAAAAGCTAATATTAACGGTGCTGAAATACAGAGAGTACCTTCTGTTATTCTTTTGTCTGACGGTTCTCCTACATATTCTTCAAGTTCGGAATCGTGGTGGGCTCCCGCAAATAACAATAATGACGGTCCCGGAAGTGCCCCCTATGCCGGAAACGGTATGAAGGCTATACTTGTCGGTTCTTATATGAAAGATGCAATCGACCGTAATTACGGTGTTACGGGAACAAAATTTGATACTACTGTATATACAGTAGGTATGGGTATAACAGGTCTTTCTACAAATGAAAAGAACCTTGCTTATATGACCCTTGACCCCGGCACACATTGGAATACTACCGGCCAAAATACCATGCGTGATACAATTAAGGGTTATTGGAATTCTTATAATAACTCGAGTTCTGTATCAATAAACGTAGGAAGAATTAACGGAAACAGATATAGTGATAAGAGCTATACTGTTAACCACCCGCCCCAAAATGACGTAACTACTTACGACTACGTTGATGACTACTACGATGCAGACAATGCATCTGCAGTATCCGAAGTATTTAAGGAAATCGTTGCAGGTATTTCGGTTGCAGCGCCTCAGGTTCCTACTGAGCTCAAAGCCGGAGAACCGATGGACGCTACAGGTTTTATTACATATACTGACCCTATCGGTAAGTATATGGAGGTTAAAGACGTAAAGGCGATTATTTATTACGGTGTAAGTTATCCGTTGACAAGCAAGAATACAAACGGAAACGTTACGGAGTACGTATTTAATGCAGACGTTGACACTGCAGTTCACGGAAAACAGAATCTCAGCTCTATTAAGATTAAAGTTACAAAAGATGCTAACGGCGACGAGACTTTGACAGTAGAGATCCCCGCTGCTATCATACCTCTTCGTGTAAATTACGTTACTCTTAATTCAGACCGTTCCGTAAAGACGCATACTAACAACGGTGCATTTCCAACACGTGTTATTTACTCTGTTGGTTTGAAAGATGAAGTTGTAAAACTTGACAGCAACGGCGAGTATTACGTAGATAAAACTGAGCTTACTGACGAATATCTTGCAGCAAACACGGTTGACGGTTCTGTAAAATTCTATAGCAACCTGTTTACAAATACAAATACCGTTCACGGCTACAGTGCAGGAAATGCAACTGTTGAGTTTGAACCCTCACATACAAACGGATATTACTATATTCTTACAGATATGCCCATATATAAGGATGCAGACTTTTCGACTCTTGTTCCTGCATCCGAGGACTTGGATGATAACACTACATATTTCTATAAAGACGAATACTATCACGGTACTTCTGTAGAGGTCGTTGCTGTACGCCGTACAGGTGCTCAGCTTAAAAAGACTACGATTGTTACCGGAACTGACGGTAATCTTTACAGAGCAGCCGGTTCTCCCCGTACAAACAAGATTCTTGAGTTTGAGGGAACCAAGGATGAAAATGTTACGAAGACAGCAGAAGACTTTTATGCTCCTACTTTTGTACATGCAGAAGGCAATCCTGACCCCTATGAAGGCAAGTTTGTAATATATCACGGAAACAACGGCGTAATTACTCTTGCCAGCGGCGGTGACCTTTCCATAACAAAGAACGTTACTGCTGACGAAGGGCTTACAGCTCCCGACAAGGCTTTTGATTTTGTTATTGACCTTGGCAGCAACTCAGGAACTTATAATTACGTTATTGTATCTGCAAACGGTGACAACGTAGGTATGGGTACTGTTTCTGCAAGCAATAATACTATAACACTTAAGGCAGGACAGACAGCAACTATTTACAGTCTTGCTCCCGGAACAACATATACTGTAACGGAAACTCAGGTTAGCGGCTTTACAGCAGACAAAGCTACTGCAACAGGAACAATTAAAGCCGGCGAAACATCAACAGTTTCCTTTGTAAACAATTACAGTGTAACTCCCGTATCATATCCTTCTTCGGGTAACTTTGAAGGAGAAAAAATTGTTGACGGACGTGCTTGGGGTCCAAACGATAAGTTTGCTTTCTTCTTTACTCCTTACAACAATGCTCCGTTGCCCACAGGCTACGATGCAGTTAATGGTGTAACCGTAACAGCCCCCGACGTTGCAGGCGGAACTGTTGCTTCATTTGAATTTGGTACTATTAAATTTACAGCTCCCGGTGTATACCGTTACACAATATACGAAAAAGAGCCTACAACAGCAGAGCTTCTTCCCGGTATGACTTATTCAAGAGCTTTGTACCGCCTTGTTGTAACTGTTACAGATGACGGTAATGGAAATCTTGTAGTAGATGAGTTAGCTTCGGGTATTCAGAAGCTTTATACAGATGATGCAACTCCCTTGTTTACCTATGGTGCGAATAACGAAATAGTTATGAATCAGGGTGAAGAAGCTGAGGATAATATTGTATTTACAAACAAATATTCCGCAGGTTCTGTTGTAAGAGTTCCCGTAGCACTTAAGGATTATACCGATAACTCGGGCTCAAAGCCTCTCGTTTCGGGTATGTTTGAATTTAAGCTTGAAGCAGTTGGATATATTCTTGAAGGAACTTCCACACTTGTTGACAGCATAAACATTCCTATGCCCGACGGTGCAGTGAACGGTGTTGTTACTACACATAATGAAGGTAAAAATATTACTTTCCCCGGTGTAGAATTTGCTCATAGCGATATTCCCGCAGGAAACAGCTCGATTACTTTCAGATATAAGATGACAGAGGTTGTTCCCGCTAATTCCTTGCACGGAATGGATTACGATACAACTGAAAACTACATTGACGTTACAATTTCTCTTGACGGTTCAAGTCAGTATCTTAAGGTTGAGGCTAAATTCCCTGACAATAAAGAGATTATAACCTTTACAAACGTATACACTCCCGACCCTGCTGTTACATCAATAGACGGCAACAAGACACTTATTGGCAGAGATGTTAAATCGGGTGACAATTTTGAATTTGTACTTAGCGGCGCTGATGCTGAGACTTTGGCTGCAATTGCTGCGGGAACTGTAGTAATTCCTGCAAACAAGACTTACGTAACAAGTGGCACAGACGGCGTAAAGGCTCCCTTTGATTTTGCAAATATTCAGTTCAAAAAGGTTGGAACGTACACCTTTACAGTAAACGAAACTGCAGGCAGTGCTCTTTCTGTTGAATATGATGACAGCGTTGTTACTGTTACTGTTGTTATAGCAGATGATAACAATGACGGTAGACTTGAAGTTAAATCTGCAACGTACAGCAATGGCGGAAATGCGGCAGAATTTGTAAACAATTACACAACCAAGTTTGACGGAACTCCCGTTTCTTTAGACGGTACGAAGAAGCTTACGGGAAAGACACTTCTTGCAGGCGAATTCTTCTTTGACATTATTGAATATTACAATGGCGTTAAAGTTTCCGAAGGACTCGTTTCACACGCAGAAGATACTACTGCAGATGCAAACGGCGTATACGAAGGTTCTATCAAGTTTATTGAAAATAAGACGTATACAAAAGCCGGTAAATACACCTATTACATAACCGAACAGGTTCCTAATCCTAAGGTTGGCGGAACAACTTACGACAGTGCCGAGTATAGATTTACTGTTGTTGTTGAAGACGTTGAAAAGATAGGTAAGCTTACCGTTACTTCAAAATATATTGAAAAGAAGGATGGAAACGACTGGGTAAGTGCAGGTGCGATTGAATTTGTAAACGAATACGTGCCTACTCCTACTACAACATCACTTCCTCTCATAAAGAAGGTACTTACGGGTGACAGAGCAGAAGCTCTTAAGGCGGGCGAATTTGAATTCAAGCTTTCGATAGTTTCTCAGTCTCCCGAGGGCGGAATAGTTCTTCCCGCAACTACGGTTGTATCAAACGGTGCTGACGGAAGTATCGTATTTGACAAAATTAAGTTCACAAAAGCAGGAACTTATACGGTTTCCGTAACCGAGGTTGTTCCTACGGGCAGCGAAGCTGCAAAGGGTATTGAGTACAGTACACAGACCATAACGGCTACATATACTGTAACCGATAACCGTAACGGGGTATTGACTGCAGTTCTTTCGCGGTTTGTGGGCGGCGAGGTTATTATAAACAAGTATAAAGCCGATCCTGCTGCTGCAACGATTACGATTGAAAAGAACTTTACGGGCAGAAATAATGATGAATGGCTTCCTACGGATAAGTTTGACTTCGAAGTCGTAGTTCTTGACCCTGCTACTCAGGAAGCTATTGAAAACGGTGCTATTAAATTCCCGTTAGATGCGGGAAGCGGTAATATCGTTACAAAGACTATCGCTTCTAAGGGTGCTACCATTGATGGAAAGGTAGATATTTACAGACCCGGAACATACAAGTTTATTGTTCGTGAAATAACGGGAACTATCCCCGGTGTTCACTATGATTCAGAGCCTCGTAATATTGAAATAGTTGCTACCGACGACAGCGCAAATGCTGAGATTGATATAACAATTAACGGCAATGCGGTTGACCAATATACAATTACGTTTACTAACAAGTATAACCCCGATTCTACAGAGCTTTCCGGACACGACAATTTGACAATTAACAAAGTATTTACCGGAAGAACTGATGACGAGTGGCTTGATACCGACGAATTTGAATTTAAGCTTGAAGCGGGTGATACCGCAACGGCAAACGCAATTACTGCAGGAAAAGTTGTTCTTCCCGATGAAACAACTCTAACTGTTTCAAATGCAAATAAGGCGCATCCTCACTTTGGCAATATCGTATTTAATGCCGAGGGTACTTACGTGTTCAAAGTAACCGAGTTGGAAGGTAATATTCCCGGTGTAACCTATGATAAAACACCTCGTATGATTACCGTTAAGGTAGAAAACAACGCTACACTCGGTGCGCTTGTGGCAAGTATTGATGCTTCCAGTGACAGCCTTACCTTCAACAATAGCTACAAGGCTGCTCCCGTTACCCTTGAAGGTGCAACAAATCTTGAAATAATCAAGGTTCTTGAAGGCAGAGATTGGAACAGCGCCGATGAGTTTAAGTTTATTCTGAAGCCCTACGGAAAGGTAGGCGAAGACGCTATTGCGGCAGGCAAGATCGTATTGGCTAATACCGAGTTGGTTATCAGATATGCTCCCAACGCTATAGAGAATAACAGTATAAAGGGCAGCTTCGGTAATATAACCTTCTACGAAGCAGGTACATACAGATTCGAAATAGTTGAAGAGGTAGGAAGCTTAAATAACGTAGCCTATGATGACCACAGACATTATGTAACAGTTATTGTTTCAGACAATGATCAAGGTCAATTGGTTACTTCAACCTCCTACTTAGGTTCGAATGTATTTATAAACAGATATAACCCCGATGATGCAAAGGTTGTTATTGAAGGTGAAAAGAAGCTGAGTGGAAACCGTCCTCTCGGTGCCGACGAATTTGAGTTTGTTATAGAAGCAGTTACAACCAATGCTCCTATGCCTTCTAACAATAAGGTTAAGAATGACGGAAACGGCAAGGTAAGCTTTGGAGAGATTATTTATACGGCGGCAGGTACTTATAAGTACAAGATTACCGAAACTGTTCCCACAAATAAGATTCCCGGTGTTACGTATGACACCGAGGCAGTTGAAGTAACTGTTAAGGTAACCTATGATTCCGCTTTAGGTACATACTCGACAGCGGTTGAGTACACCAAGGGAACTGTTACAGGTACAACCTTTACAATTAACAACAGCTATAAGGCTGAAGAATCAGAGCCTATATCAATTCCTGTAAAGAAAGAGGTTACTCCTTCTACGGGCAACAGCTACAGCTTTAAGGGCGGCGAGTTTGAGTTTGTTATGGAAGCAATTACAGCAGGCGCACCAATGCCTACAAATTCTACCGTGACAAATGATACGAACGGAAATGCTCTCTTTGAAGGCTTAGTATTTGATGAAAAGGGCGAATATAAGTATTTCGTAACCGAAAAGGCGGGAAGCCTTAAGGGAATGGAATATGATGATTTCAGATATATCGTAACGGTTAATGTTACCGATAATACTGCAATAGCTAAGCTTGAAACATCTGTTAAGATTTCAGGGGAAAACAGCAGTGCTTCTGAAATAATATTCAGAAACAAATATACTCCTATAGCCGCTTTGGCTAACATATTCGGTTCTAAGAAGCTTGACGGCGGATACAGAACGGTTAAAGCAAATGACTTTAAGTTTAAGCTTGAAGCTGTTACTGCAGATGCTCCTCTGCCCATAACAACCGAAGTATTCAACGATGCGAATGCAAGCTTCGCGTTTGATTCGATTACGTTTACAAAGGTAGGCGTATATGAATACAAGGTAAGCGAGGTTGATCTCGGCGTACACGGCTATGGCTATGATACCAAGCCGTTTACTGTAAAAGTGACCGTAACCGACGTTAACGGCGAACTTAAGGCAGTTGTAGACGGTATCGGTTCGGCAGTAAATCCCGAAATAGTATTCGTAAATACTTATACTCCCGATTCCGGCGAAGTTATTATTGAAGGTACAAAGAAGCTTGAAGGAAAACGCGACCTCAAGGCTAATGACTTTGAATTTGTGATTTCCGCAGTTACACCCAACGCTCCCATGCCTTCTAACAATAAGGTTAAGAATGACGGAAACGGCACGGTAACGTTCGGTAAGATTGAATATACCAAGTCCGGTGTATATGAATATGAAATTACCGAAACTGTTCCTACAAAGAAGATTTCCGGCGTAACCTACGATACCGATAAGGTTAAGGTTACAGTTAACGTAACCTTTGACGATGCAACAGGTAAGCTTGTTGCAGTAGCTTCCTACGAAAAGGGCGGCAACACAGGTAATACGTTTGAATTTAAGAACACCTATAAGGCTGATGATACTGACCCTGTTGTTATAAAAGTTGAAAAGGTCGTAACGTCGTCTTCGGGTAAGAACTATAAGCTCAATGGCGGAGATTTTAATTTCGTAATTAACGGAACTGCAAATGCTCCATTGCCGAATCCTACAACAGTTTCCAACGATAAATTCGGTAAAGCAAGCTTCGGCGGTATTACTTTTGAAAAAGAAGGTACATACGTATATACCGTAACAGAGGAAAGCGGAACTCTCGGCGGTATGACCTACGACGATGCTGAATATACAGTAACCGTTACAGTAACGGACAATACCGAAAAGGGTAAGCTTGAAGCGACTGTTAAGATTACTGATGAAAATAACGCTGATGCTCAGATAGTATTTAATAACAAGTACGATCCTAAAGAAGTATCTGCAACCTTCTTCGGTGAGAAAGAGCTTGACAGTGAACATAAGCAGCTTGAGGCTGACGAATTTAAGTTTGTTCTTGAAGCTGTTACAGCCAATGCTCCAATGCCTACGACTACTGAAGTAACAAATACTGTTACCGGAGCTTTCAGATTTGGCGCTATCACCTTTACAAAGGTTGGTACTTACGAATACAAGATTACAGAAAAAGACCTTGGACTTAAGGGATACACCTACGATACAAATTCGTTTACTGTAAAAGTAACCGTAACCGACGAAGGAAACGGTGTGCTTAAGGCTGAAGTAGACGGACTCGGAACCGAATCAGCTCCAACAGTTAAGTTTGTAAATAAGTATGCTCCTGCTCCTACAAAAGTGGTTCTCGGAGAAAAGGGCGAGCTTTCCAAGAAGCTTAACGGACGTGAGCTTAAGGCTAATGAATTTGAATTTATTCTTCTTGATTCTGCCGACAAGGAACTTGCAGTTTCAAAGAATGATAAAGACGGTAAGTTTGAATTTACTGTTGAATACAGCAAAGCTGGAACCTATACCTATAAGATAGTTGAAAAGAACAACGCTCTCGGCGGTGTAACTTACGACGAAAAGGTATATGCCGTAACTGTAGAAGTTGTTGACAAGAACGGTGAACTTGAAGTTAAGTCATTTGGTTACAAGCTTGAGAACAGCGACGTTACCGAGGTTGTATTTACAAACACCTATAAGGCAGCTCCTGTAGAAATACAGCTTGAGGCTGAAAAGCTTTTGAGAAACCGCGAGCTTGTTGAAGGCGAGTTTGTATTTGAGATCAAGGGCGAAGACGGAAAGACAGTTAAGATAGCTTCCAACACGGCTGACGGAAAAGTGATATTTGAAAAGATTAAGCTTGAAAGTGCCGGAACGTTCAAATATACTGTTTCCGAAGTTCAGGGTAACCTTGACGGCGTAATATATGACAAGACCGTATATAACGTTGTTGTTACCGTAACCGACAACGGAGAGGGTAAGCTTGAAGCAGCTGAACCTGTTATTACAAATGCTAAGAATAACATTGCAGTAACGAAGATGGGCTTTGATAATACATACCTTCCTCCCGAAGTTCCCAAGACAGGCGACAGACGTCATCTTCCTATCTGGTTTGCATTGATGTTTATAAGCGGCGGAGCTGCAATAACTCTTGGAATTGCAGATAAGAAGAAAAAGAACGCTAAAGCTTAACTTGGTACAATATAAAATTGGATAAACAATAAAAAATACCGCCAACACAAAGGTTTTCGATGTGTTGGCGGTGTTTTTGTTTGTCGAAATACATTCGTTTTTTGCGGGGCGCCGAGGACGTCGCCCCCTACAAGATAGAGATTCTGTTTCTGCGGTCTCTTTTAAAGCTATATGTATTTTGAAAATAAAATCTGCCTTGCTTTGACCGTAATTTGCTTCATTTATATTAGCCCCAATACTTGTTCCGCTACGAACAATTTGCTTTGATATTACTGTTTCTTTTTTTATCAAATGTTGATGTAACTTAACAATTCTCGCAGTAAATGCAATGGATTTATTTATAAGTAAATTATCCTTCATTAAAGCACATCTTATAATATGTATTATCAAGCTTTAGGTTGCAAATTAATTATTCATTATTCATCAGCGTAAGCGACTTCATTATTCATTATTCATTACGAAAATCCGTTTTTAGTGAATAATGAATAGTGAATAATGAAAAATGAATAGTACAAAACAAAAATCCTATCGACTAACGTCGACAGGATTTTCGTTTTGGTGACCCGTGGGGGAATCGAACCCCCGTTACTGCCGTGAAAGGGCGGTGTCTTAACCGCTTGACCAACGGGCCGAATATGGTAGCGGAAGTCGGATTTGAACCAACGACCTGCCGGGTATGAACCGGATGCTCTAGCCAGCTGAGCTATTCCGCCATTTGTAGAAGCATTACCGCTCCAGCGGAACGCTCGACTAGTATAACATAACAGTTTTTATTTGTCAACCCCTTTTTTAAAAAATTATTATCTTTTTTTCTTTTATCGTTTATTATCATTAACCTTAATAAATAGCATTGTTACAGAATAAAGATTTTTTGGTTAAGGTCTTGAATTATATATGAAAATGTAATATAATTAAATTTGTGATAAATTGCGATAGTTAACAAACACGATATTATTTATATCGATTTAAACAGAAAAAAAGGAGATAATTGCTTTGAAATTATCATTCAAGGGCGGAGTTCACCCTCCGCAAAATAAAAATACCGCTAAATGCGCGGTAGAAATAATGCCGCCGCCTAAAAAGGTGTATATTCCCCTTTCACAACACATAGGCGGCGCTTGTATTCCCCTTGTAAAAAAAGGTGACATTGTCGATAAAGGGCAAATTATCGGAAACGTTGAGGGCGGACTCGGCTGTCCTGTACACGCCTCGGTATCGGGCGTTGTTGAGTCTATTGAAGTTAAGACGAATGCGGCAGGTGTGAAAACAGGTCAGATAGTTATTGAAAATGATTTTGAGGAAAGACTTTCTAAGGACATTAAGCCTATAGGTAAAAGCTTGGAAGAGTTGACTTTTGATGACGTTGTTGAAATAACGAAAAATGCGGGTATTGTCGGACTTGGCGGTGCAACGTTCCCCGCTTATGCGAAGCTTAGCTCGGCGGTAGGGAAGATTGACCACCTTATCGTAAACTGTGCCGAATGTGAGCCTTACATAACCGTTAACCACAGACTTTTGCTTGAACAGCCCGAGAGAGTTTTGGGTGGACTTAAGATTCTTTTGAAGGTGTTTGGACTTCCAAAGGCATATATAGCTATTGAAGACAATAAAAAGGACGCTATTAAAAACCTTAGGGAGAAAACGGCGGGCTCAAACCTTTTTGAAATATGCGTAATGAAAACGAAATATCCTCAGGGTGACGAAAGACAGATTATTTATGCATTAACAGGCAAGGAACTTACCTCGGGACACCTTCCTTTTGAGGTTGGTTGTCTTATACTCAATGCGGAAACTGTTGCGGCTATATATGATGCCGTCGTTTACGGAATGCCTCTTATCGAGCGTTTTGTAACCGTTGACGGAGACTGTGTAAAAGAGCCTAAGAACCTTAGCGTGAGACTCGGAACACCCATAAACGAGCTTATTGAATATTGCGGCGGTTTAACAAAGGACCCACATAAGATAATATGCGGCGGACCTATGATGGGTATAGCTCAGTGGAAGATGTATGCTCCCACCGTAAAGGGAACGTCGGCTGTTATAGTCTTTTCAAATCAGAACAGAAAGAGACATACAGAAGCTCCTTCGTGTATACATTGCGGAAGATGCGTTGGACATTGTCCTATGCATTTGATGCCTAACTATCTTGTTGCGTTTGCAAATGCGGGACAGCTTGATAAGTGTAAGCAATTCGATATACTCGGTTGCGTTGAATGCGGAAGCTGTTCTTATGACTGTCCCGGAGACGTGCCGATAGTACAGACTATCAGAGCTGCTAAGGGAAAGATACTTGAAGAAATGAAGGCGCAAAAGGCGGCTTTAAATAAATCTGCCGTTGTTGCAAAAGAAGAAAAAGAAGATAAGGGGGAAAAGAGAGTTGAACATTGATTATACAAAAAATCCGTTGACTGTAACTTCTGCCCCCCACTTGAAGAACCCCGAAAGAACAAGCACAATTATGCTTGACGTAATAGTTGCTTTGCTCCCCGCGACTGCTTGGGGTGTATACGTGTTCGGCTGGAGAGCTTTGGTGATAGTATTGGCTTCTGTTTTGTCTGCCGTACTTTCTGAGGCGATTTATCAGTTTTTTATGAATTTGCCCATAACCGTAAAAGATGGCTCGGCGGCGGTTACGGGGCTTATTCTTGCGTTGTGTTTGCCTGTGTCGGTGCCGATATGGATACCGATTATAGGAAGCTTTTTTGCGATAATAGTTGTAAAACAGCTTTTTGGCGGTATTGGAAAAAATGTTGTTAACCCAGCCATTGCGGCAAGAGTATTTTTATTCCTTGCGTGGCCGGCTCAGATGTCTTATTATACTGCTCCCGGAGCGTCATTGCCGATTTTCGCTGACGTAAACAGGGTTGATGCATACGCGTCGGCTACCCCTCTCGGTGCCTTGAAAAACGGAAACTTGTTTGAAATAGGGCTTTATGATACTCTTCTTGGCAGAATAGGCGGTTCTATAGGTGAGGTATCTGCGGTGCTTTTGGCACTCGGCGGTTTGTATTTGCTTATTCGTAAGACTATAAGATGGCATATCCCCGTAGCATACGTAGCAACAGTTGCACTGATAGCTTTGATATTCCCACAGGCAGAGCCTACTTGGAGATTCGTTGCGTATCACGTGTTTGGCGGCGGCTTAATGCTCGGTGCAATATTTATGGCAACCGATTACGTTACTTCTCCCGTTACAAAATGGGGAAGAATTATATACGGTATAGGCTGCGGTGTTATTACTATGGTTATCAGATACTTCGGTCAGTATCCCGAGGGCGTATCCTTTGCCATAATGATAATGAACCTGCTTGTATGGTATCTTGATATGTATACAAGACCTTCAAAGTTTGGAGGTGTAGAAAAGAAAAAATGAATAATGAAAATATTGTATTGGAAGAAGCATCCGAAAAAGAAAAGAACGGAAGTGTAAAATACTATTTAAAAATTTGTATTACTCTTTTGCTTATTTCCGCATTAACGGCGGGGTTGTTGGCATTTGTCAACGCGGTTACAAAAGACAAAATAGCCGCAAATGAACTTGCCGTTATGGAAGAGGCTATGGGTAGAATTTTTGTGGGCTGTGACAGAATAGAGCAGGTGGAGGGCGAATACGAAGAGCCTGTAGTTGCCGTTTATACAGTATATGGCGGCGACGAGGTGTTGGGCTTCGGTATTCAGTCTAATCCTATTGGCTTTAAAGACGGAATTGGTCTTATCGTTGGTGCTGACGTTAAGGGCAACTGCCTCGGCGTAGAGATAACTTCAATATCCGATACCCCCGGTGTCGGAACTAAGGTTAAAGAGGGCAATTTCCTTTTTGGTTTTAAGGGTCTTAACGGTGAAAGTGTAGCCGATTATGACACGATATCCGGAGCTACTATTTCGTCAAAGGCTGTAAAGCACGGTGTTGCGGCGGCGTTGGCGCTTGATATATTTGTTGAAGACGGTGTTATTGAAGAAGATGTTGAAGAAACGACCGAATTGCCTGAGATTAATGACGTTGTTGAAGAAACAGTAGCCGAAGAAACCTTAGCGGAAGGGGGAGAAGCATGAGTAAGAATAATAAAATACTCGACCAGTTTAAAGACGGTATTATAACTAATAACCCCACGTTCGTACAGCTTCTCGGAACCTGTCCCGCCCTTGCTACGACAACCTCTGCATCTAATGCTCTTGGTATGGGACTTTCGGTTATATTGGTGTTAGTATGCTCCAATATGTTTATATCGCTTTTGCGTAAGTTTATACCCAACCAGATAAGAATTGCTTCATATATAGTAATAATATCGGGATTTGTAAGTGCACTTGATTTACTGATAAAGGCATATTTGCCTTCCCTCAGTAATTCTCTCGGACTGTTTATTCCTTTGATAGTTGTAAACTGTATTATTCTTGCGAGAGCTGAAGCTTTTGCATCTAAGAATAAGGTTTTGCCTTCTGTTATCGACGGACTTGCGATGGGCGCGGGATTTACGTTTGCACTTGTTATTCTCGGTTCTATAAGAGAGATTATAGGTGCGGGAACAATATTCGGCATAAACGTTTTCGGCGATTGGTTTGAACCTGCCGTACTGTTTATATTACCCCCCGGAGCGTTTATAACTTTAGGATTTGTAATAGCGCTTGTTCAAAAGCTTCAGCACAGACGTGAGAAGTTCTTGAAGCGTCAGGCGCTTGAGCAGAAGAGGCTTGAAAGGGAGGCGGGAATATGGAATTAAGCCTGTCCGGCATATTGCTTTTGATTGTATCGGCAATATTTATTGATAACTTTATCTTTTCGAAGTTCCTTGGTTGCTGTCCCTTTTTGGGCGTTTCCAAAAGCCCCTCTACTGCTTTTGGTATGGGGTGTGCGGTTATATTCGTAATGACTTTGTCAAGTGCGGTTACGTGGTGTGTGTACAGCTACGTGCTTGTGCCCTTTGAGCTTGAATATTTGAAGACTATTGCATTTATTTTGATAATCGCTTCATTGGTTCAGATGATTGAGTTCTTTTTGAAGAGCAAGGTTCCTGCACTTTATGAGTCACTTGGTATTTATTTGCCTCTTATTACGACAAACTGTGCCGTTCTCGGTGCGGCTTTGCTGAATATTCAAAACGGTTATAACTTTATATATTCCGTAGTATTCGGATTTGCTTCGGGAGTAGGCTTTACTATGGCGATACTTATTTTCGCGGGAGTAAGAGCAAGAATGGAATTTTCAAATCCCCCTCCTTCGTTTAAGGGTACGCCTATAGCCCTCGTAACTGCAGGGCTTATAGCTATGGCGTTTATGGGCTTCTCGGGAATGAGTATAGGATAAGGGGGCGCTGAAATGAATAATGTAATTATAGCTTTTGTTTCTTTTGGTGCTATCGGTCTTGTTCTGGGGCTTTTACTTGCTTTTGTGTCGAAGATATTTGCGGTTAAGGCTAATCCAAGAGTGGAGGAGATATTTGAATGTCTGCCCGGTGCTAACTGCGGCGGTTGCGGATATGCAAGCTGTCACGCTCTTGCCGAAGCTATTGAACGTGGAGAGGCTAAGACTAACGCCTGTCGTGTAACGAGTGACGAAAACGTTAAGAAAATAAGCGGAATAATGGGCGTTGCGGCTGAAAAGACAGTGAAGATGAGAGCGCAGGTTATGTGCTCGGGTTCTCGCTCGAGAGTTCGCTCGAAGTATATTTACGAAGGGCCGAAGGATTGTAACGCGGTTGCTAAACTTGGCGGCGGAAACAAGCTTTGCTTGAACGGTTGCATAGGCTTTGGCACTTGTGTAACAAAATGTAACTTTGATGCTATCAAGGTTGTTGACGGCCTTGCTCATATAGACTACGATAAGTGTACGGGGTGCGGTGCCTGTGTATCTGCTTGTCCTAAGCAGATTATCAAGCTTATACCGTATCATAGTGCATATTGGGTAGGCTGTATGTCGGTTGACAACGGTAAGATAACTATGAAGAATTGCGACGTAGGATGTATCGGTTGCCGCCTTTGTGAGAAGAACTGCGAGGCAGGGGCAATAAAGATAGAGAATTTTGTGGCATCTATTGATTACGATAAGTGTACGGGTTGCGGAGTATGTGTAACCAAGTGTCCGAGACATATTATCAGAACGGGCAATCTTGCACGTCACGAAAAGAAAATTCTTGAAAAAGCTTTGAATAAGTAATAAAAAGATTTCGGGAGAGTGTGGTATACATTCTCCCGTTTTTTTGTGTAAAGAAGCAGTTCCGCTCACCGCCCCGCGACGGAGGTGTCACTGTTAGGTGACAGAGAGGGAATATAACGATTTTCCCCCCAAAAAAAAATTAAATATGTGCATATTATTGGTAATATATATTAAAATAGGAAAAACTTAATAATATTAACAAAAAAACAAAAAATGGCGAAAAAAACACAAGAAATTATGAATAATATATTACTTTATGTGTTGACAACGTTAATTTATTGTGCTAAACTATATCTGTATCTTTATCACTATTTTTATGTGAATAAAAAATATAAATATATAAAAAAGGAGAAAAACTATGAGAAAATTTGCAAAAATTCTCATTCCGGCATTCTTGCTTATTGCGGTTGTTATGTCGATGTCGATTCTTTCGGTATCTGCAGCTCCCGAAGAAGTAACGTTTGAATGGACCGGTAGCACACAGACTGAAGCTATAACATTCCTTAACAATGCTATGGCAGAAGCTGAAGCGGGCAAAGAAGTAAAGGTAGTATTAAAGAATAATATGTCTTTCTCTTCTTCAGCAGCTAGAACAAAGATTGATTTTGGTACTGATGCTACAACAGATACTACTGTTGTAATTTCAGGCGAAGCAACAGGGGATACCTATTATGGAATTACTGTTGATGCAAACACAATTTTGAACTTCAAGGGCAACGTTGCATTTAAAAATGTTGCATTGACAGGTACAGGCGCGTGGTCCAGTGGTTCGACTATTATTGTAAGCGAAGGTGCAGGTACTTTCGGTGTAAATGATGCGGCTAATGGTTACGGTAATGTAAAAGCATCAAAGGTTAATGTTGCCGGTAGAGACATAAAAATATATACAGGTTCGTATTCTACCGTTGCAGGTAATATGTATAAATCCGGTGTTACCATTGACTCTCCTACAATTGTTTTGGCGGGTAATTCATCTGCAAACAGTGTTATTGGTCGTCAGCAGGACTGTGGTGGTGGTGACTTTGCAACAGGTGATTCTAATGTTAGTATTCTTGACCAGGCTTCTGTTACATCAGAAGTAACTGCAGGTAACCGTCAGTCATCTGCTACCAAGGGCGGCGGTACTCTTAACCTTAATACAACCGGTACTGTTAAAGTGGTTTATCTTGCGACTAGTAATACTAGTCAGGATTGTAATTTTGCAAAAGCTGACGAAACAAGATCTACATATACACTTAACGTATTGGGCGGAAGCGTTTCCGGATGTATTTACTTGTACACTTCACAGACCGGTACAGCAAAGAATTTGAATGCTGTATTCAATTTTGGTAATGCTGAGTACAAAAATATGATTTGGACCGGTGTGTATAAACAAGCTCACGCTGATTGGGGTAATGCTATTACCAATTGTAATGTAGAAGTTAACGTAACAGGCGGTACTTTTGCAAATTATATCTATATGGGTTCTCGTTATGAGTACGCATCTGCAAAAGATACAGGTTCTTATGAAAATATAAACAGAACCATAAACATTTCCGGTAATCCTACGTTTAAAGAATTGTTTGTGTGCGGCGACTATGCTGTACACGGCTCGAACACTCACAGAGGAGCTACAACCGTTAATATTTCCGGTGGTACTTTTGAAAAAGAATTCTGCGGTGGAAGTAGATTGCGTACAGCTGCCGACGGACATACGGGTAAAATTGATATTAACGTAACAGGCGGTACTTTTAAGGGCATCTTTTATGGTGGTTCTTACGTACAGTACGGTGCAACTCCTCATAAAGGAGATATAAACGTAAATATTTCAGGCGGTACTTTTAACACCTTCGTTTTGGGTGGAAGTAATATGTATGTTGAGTCGTCTGAGCATACCGGTAACGTTAAAATGACCTTAAGCGGCGGTACTTTTAAAAATCATGTTTTTGCCGGTTCTTATTTGAGAAAAGCAAACACAAAACATTCAGGAACTTCGACACTCGAAATTGCCGGAGCTATTAAGCACACCGGCGGAAGAATTGGTGCAGGTTCAATTATTACAGCTAATGCTGTACATTCCGGTGCTGCGAATTTGATTTTGAGCAGCAATGCAACAGGTTCGTTTGCTACTCAGATTTTGGCAGGAAGTTATCTTGATAAGGGTGCTCATACAGGTGATTCTACCGTAACAATCAGTGGTTCAGCTGATTGGAATCAAGTATACGGCGGTTCTTTTGTAGGTAATGTTGCGAATCCTGTAGGTGCAGAAGGAACTCCTGTTACAATCGACGTTGTCGTTGAAGATACCTATAAGGGCGAAATTACAAAGCTTGTTGCCGGTAATATGTATAACGGCGCCAATCCCAAAAATACAACTACTTATGCTAATGCAAACGTAACAATCAAGGGTGGAGAAGTAGGTGCGGTTTATGGTCATGATGTACTCCACTATGCTGAAAACAAGGTTGTTGGAGAAACAAAGATAAATATAGTTGGCGGTAGAGTTTTGGCTGTCTACGGTTTATCTAAGTTAGACAATGGTGCTAAGGTTGACATTAATATAACAGATGGTGCAGAAAGAGTAGTTGCAGTTAAAGGTTCAGGTGACGCAAACGTAACTCCTGCAAACGTTACTGTTACATACGACAGAAAAGTAATCCGTGATGATGAAATCAGCGGAATTAAGGCTGAAAATATTACAGCTAAAGGTGATAAGGCAGATCAGCCTGATAAGTATATGCCTACAGTGTATATTTCTGCAAACGGCACAGGCGACGGTTCTTCTCCCGATAAGCCTCTCGGTAATGCTGCAGGATATGATCCTTTGGCATACAAAGCAGATAAAACTTCTGATGCTTACAAGAGCAATGCGTTCTACAGAGCTATGCAGGAACTTTCTGCAATGGGCGGACGTATAGTTCTTGTTGGTCCCGTATCTATCGATACAGCGGCAAGCCGTATTGAAAGCACAGGTAAGAATCAGTCTCCTTCTGAATTCTTCCTTCCTTCTGTGGGCGGCGAAGTAATTATTACAAGTACATACAACGGTGTTGATTACGCGGCAACAAATGGTGCTAAGCTTATTCTTGACCAGGATAAGTGTAACGTAACGTTCCTCGAAATCAACTGTCCCGTAACATTTGAAAAACTTACTATTGAACACAAATATGACGCAACTGATAAGAACTCTTGGGGAACACCTTTTGCAATTGCAGTTTGTGGTAACAAACTTGTAGTTGAGGATACAGTTAAGGTTACAGCAGTTAATGCAAAGACCGGTGCTGCAGGCGATTGGTATCCTATGATTCTTGGCGGTAAGAGATATACAAGCACTAAAAATGGCGTAGACCAGCCTCTTGTTGCTAACCCCGACATTACAATTAAAGCAGGTAACTGGGATTCAGTTTATGCAGGTTGCTACGGTATGGGTTCAACCTATCCCGGTAACATTGACGGCAATGCAACTGTAAACGTTGAAGGCGGATATGTTGGTACTATCTTTGGTACAACATCTACTAAGTATGCAAGCGGTAAGATTACAGGCAAGCTTGAAATTAACGTAACAGGCGGTACTGTTGATGCGATATACGCAGCACAGAAGAACGGTGCTTCAAATGAAATCGTTGTTAATATAGCAGCGACTGCTGAAAGAGTTCGCAGAGCTTACGGCGGTACTTCCGACTCCAATATTCCTGCAAATGCAACTATTAATTATGCAAGAAAAGTAATTCGCGATGACGAAATATTCTATTGGGCAAATACAAACGCGAGCGGCAGTCTTGCTGACCAGCCTGAAAAATATATGCCTACAGTATATATTTCTGCAAACGGAACAGGCGACGGTTCTTCTCCCGATAAACCTCTCGGAAATGCTCCCGGTTATGATCCTTTTGCATTCAACGAAAAGAAAACTTCTGATGCTTACAAGAGCAATGCCTTGTACAGAGCTATTGAGCAGCTTTATACAATGGGCGGACGTATAGTTCTTGTTGGTCCCGTATCTATCGATACAGCGGCAAGCCGTATTGAAAGCACAGGTAAGGGTCAGTCTCCTTCTGAGTTTACACTTCCTGTTGCAAACGGTGAAGTAGTTATCACAAGTACATTTGGCGGCGTTGACTATGCAGCAAAGAATGGCGCTAAGCTTATTCTCGACCAGGATAAGTGTTGCGTAACGTTCCTTGAATTCCAGTGCCCCGTTACATTTGATAAGCTTACTATTGAACACAGATACGATCCTAATGATACAAACGCTTGGGATACTCCCTTTGCTATTGCAGCTCGCGGTAACAAGCTCGTAGTTGAAGACACAGTTAAGGTTACAGCTTGGAACACAGCTAAGAATATGGCAGGTAACTGGTATCCTATGATTCTCGGCGGTTCGAGATTCACAACATTCAAATCTAATACAGATGTTACTATCAAGGCTGGTAATTGGTCTGCAGTATATGCAGGAAGCTTTGGTATGGGCACAAGCTATCCCGGTAACATTGAAGGTAATGCTACTGTAAATATTATGGGCGGTAAGGTTGATACCGTATTCGGTACAACTGACTCCAAGTATGCATGCGGTAAGATTACAGGCAAGCTTGAAATTAACGTAACAGGCGGTTACGTAGGCGCTATCTTCGCAACACAGAAGAACGGTGCTGCAAACGAAATCGTTGTAAATATCGCAGCAACAGCAGAAAGAGTTGCAAAGGTTTGGGGCGGCGTTTCTGATGCAAGCGTTCCCACAAACGGAACAGTAAACTATGACAGAAGCGTAACTCGTGATGACGAAGTTAAGTACTGGACAACAGTTAATGCAACGGGTAACGTAGAAGATCAGCCCGAACCCGTATACTTCACACTTTACGTTTCTAACGTAGAAAAGGGTCTCGGCGACGGTTCATCTCCCGAAAACGCAATCGGTCATGCTGAAGGATATGCAAAGCTCAGAGC
>JAFQOB010000157.1 GCA_017395725.1 Clostridia bacterium | reverse complement strand
GTTCTACCCGTCTTCCGCTTACCCCCGCACTTTGAGCGATTGCACGTACAATGTTTTTTAACTCCTCGTCGCTTATTGTGTCAAGCTTATTCATTATTTGTCTCTTATCGATTTCCATAGATAAATTCTCCTTTTGAATAATAATTTTTATATTCATAAGCAGTATATGATTAAAAGACGCCCCTGTTACATAAAAAGGATAAAAATATATGAAAATACTTGTTTTTTCAGACAGTCACGGAAACCCCTCCAATATTTCAAAGGCAATAAAAATGCACCCCGATGCAGAGCTTCTGATACATCTGGGTGACGGCATAAACGATTTATATAAGATAAAAGAAACCTATCCCGATTATGAGGCGGTAACAGTATACGGCAACTTTGAAGACAGCTTTTTTGTAAAGAAAAGCGAAAATACGTTTAACTGTGTTACAGCAAACGGCAAGAAGATTTTTCTTTGTCACGGGCATAGGTACAGCGTAGGCTTTTCAAAACAAAACCTTATATATGCCGCACTTGAACAAGGTGCTGATATTGCTTTATTTGGACATACACACGTAAAACATAACGAATATTTGCCTCCGGAAAGACTGAATACAAATACAGAAAAAGGATTGTATTTATTTAATCCGGGCAGTATTTCCCGCCCCCGAGACAGCATTTATGCATCATTTGGCATAATTGAAATAAGAGACGACGGTATACTTTTGTCTCACTGTATTATAAAATAGTAAAGGATCGGCTTATGAAATATACGCCATACTCAGATACAAAAAGCATAAAATTTATTGTACTGCTTCTTGCCCTGTGTTCACTTATATTGGTCGGTTGTTCGTTGGTAATAGGCGGTATATCGTCAGAAGTTATGAAGTTTGTAGCCGTTATACCATTTTTGGCGGCAGCATTGGTTGCGACACGCTTTGGAATATGCTCATATACTTATATTCTCGATGATTTTGAATTTATTGTTTTACAAAGAATAGGAAAGAAAACAAGGACAGTATGCAGACTTTATTATACCGACGTTACCGAGATTATTCGGTATGAAGATGCAAAAGATAAAATAAAGGGGAGAATAAGATATAACTACCGTGTTAAAATACTCCCACAAAAGTCATATTGCCTTTTTTACGAACTCGGAAACGAAAACGGCGTTATTTTATTTGAGCCAAATGATGTTTTTGTAAATGAATTAGGAAAATATATTCAAAAAGATATACTGAAAGACTAAGATTTTTCTGAAAGGACATTTTTTAGTATGAACTCACTTTTTAAGCTGTTTATTAAAAACTCAGACGACACGTCAGACCCCGCAGTTAGAAATGCGTATGGAAATTTTACAGGTTATTTCGGTGTTGCATCAAATATTATTTTGTTCGCTGTAAAAATAATTTTAGGGCTTATTACGTCAAGCATTTCAGTTATGGCAGATGCAATAAATAATCTCTGCGACGCAGGTTCGTCGATTATAACCATTTTCGGCTTTAAAATAGCCGGCAAACCCGCTGATGCAAAACACCCATACGGCCATGCGCGTATGGAATACATATCGGGGCTTATAGTATCGTGCCTTATTACTTCTATAGGTTTTGATTTGGCTATAAGCTCGATAGAAAAGATAATTACGCCCACAGAGACAAAGTATTCTGTATTAGGTATAGTTATTCTGGGAATTACCGTTTTGGCAAAGCTTTTCCAAGGAATAGTGTACCGTTCAGCAGGAAAAAGAATTGATTCTCAGGCATTGATTGCATCTTCGACGGACAGTATAAACGACGTTATATCGACTATTGTTGTTATTATAGGAAGTGTTATAGGACTTACAACAGATTTGAAAATAGACGGTTGGTTGGGTTGCGCCCTTGCATTATTTGTTATTTATTCAGGTGTAAAGCTTATAATCGAGACATCAGACCCTCTCCTTGGTGCTGCTCCCGACGAAGAGCTTGTAAACAAGTTATCGGAAAAGATATTAAGCTACGACGGAGTTATAGGAATACACGACCTTGTTGTGCATAACTACGGATTCGGACGCTGTTTTGCATCTGTTCACGCAGAGGTTCCCGCAAAGACCGATATTTTGCTTAGCCACGATACAATAGACAATATTGAATTTGAAGTACTTGAGCAGATGAATATTCACCTTGTTATCCATCTTGACCCCATTGAGACGGACAATTCGGCAGTTAATGATTTAAGGACAGCAGTTCAACTAATTTTGCAACATAAAGACCCACGAATTACTATGCATGATTTCAGGGTTGTATTCGGGGATACGCATACCAATCTAATTTTTGACGTTGACCTACCTTTTGAATATGAAGCAGATGACCAATTTTTCTGTTCTGAAATTACAAAAGATATAAGAAAGATTGACCCAACCTACAATACTGTAATAACAGTTGACCGAAACTATATAAATTCGAGAAATAAGAATTAATACAAAAGAAAAGCTCTTTTATACACTGTATAGAAGAGCTTTTTATAATGCTTATGCTCAAAAACGTTATCTTCAAACAAACACCACCTCTATGCACTTATTACAACTCCGCACAGACCAAGGAAGATTCCAAAGGTGG
>JAFQOB010000156.1 GCA_017395725.1 Clostridia bacterium | reverse complement strand
TTTTATCGGTATTTATTGCAATAACTTTTCCCGAATTCTGCATTCCCGCAAGATGCTGTACGGCACCTGAAATGCCTATCGCAATATATAGCTCGGGAGCTATAATCTTTCCCGTCAAGCCTATCTGTGTATCATAAGCTATAAGCCCTTGGTCAACGACCTTTCTCGACGAACCCATATCGGCGCCTAACTTTTCAGCAAATGCCTTTATCCTATCAATGCTGTCTTTTCCGCCGTAACCAAAAGAAACAACTATACGATTCTTTGTATCGTCTTCCGTTCTCACAGTAGCCATAGCGGGTAACGTCAAGCTTTTGATTTTTGCTATAACCTTGCCTGAAAGGGCGGGTCTTATCATATACAGGGTCTCGCCGTCAGTCTCAAGATTCGTACAGTCGGCACATAATCCCAAACCAAGTCTTGCGGCAACTCTTCCTGCAATACGCTTACTTTCGGAATCCGTTCCCCAAAGAACAGCATTAGGCTTTTCTTCAACTATTCTTTGTGCAATACTCTCTTCGTCTGTTAAATCAATAACTTTTATGTCATCAGACACAAGCTTCGCAAAGTCTAAAGGCTTTTCACCTACACACCAAACCTTTTTTAGCTTGGTATTGCACTCTACCGTTGTTAAAGACTTTGAACGCTCGTTTGCAAGTACCCTTTCTATAGTCGAATATAATTCTCCCTTTTCAAGAAAAGTACACTTTCTCTTGCCCGATTGGTTTTCAAAAGTTTCAATAACCCTTGTAGGCGAACCCCTAAGTCCGCATCTTTCGGTATCAACGCCGATATCAGAAGCATTCCAAACCTCAACCTCGCCCATCTTTGAAAACAAACTGGGAAGTCTGAGGTCACATATTCTTTCCAATGTCAGCAGAGCCGGAGAATTTGCCGTTCTGACTCCCTCTCGCCTTGTCTGACAACAAACAGTACTGCCTATACTCTCAATCGCCATAACCTCAGTCACAAGCGTATATCCCAAAAGCTCGGAAAGCATAGGTCCCGTTTGACCTGTATCACCCTCCATAGTCTGTCTTCCGCAAAATACGTAATCGGGTAATATTCTTTCTATAGCCTTTGACAGAGCGTACGCCGTAGCCAACGTGTCTGCCCCTGCAAACTTGGTATCTGACAAAAGTATTGCCTTCTTTGCCCCAAGTCTCGTCAAACTCTTTAAATAATCAGCAGTTGACGGCACACCCATTGAAAGAAGTATTACTTCTGCCCCATCAATACGAAGTGCACTTTCGTATGCACTTGCTTCAAAAGGACTCATTTCACCGTTTCTGCCCTGTCTTATACATACAACTATCTTCATTTTAGCTTATCTCTCTCTGTATATGGGAGCAAGTGCGTCGTGTATTCTCTTATATTCGTTATAAACCTTACGGTATTTCTCGGTGTTTTCGGGATTAGGAACTACGGTATCGACCTCTTTAATGCAAACCTTAACCGCCTCTTCTGCGTCTTTGAATACCCCGCACGCAATCCCAGCAAGCATAGCCGAGCCAAGCGAAGAATCGGCACTTTCGGTTATTCTCAGCTCAATACCGAGCATATCTGCAGTTATCTGCGCCCAAAGTCTGCCCTTTCCGCCGCCGCCGATAAGGGTTGCCTTTTTCTTATACTTCATTCCAAGTGAGTCAAGATATATCTTGCTGTCAAGGAGTGAAAGCGAAACGCCTTCAAGTACTGCCCTTGTAAAATGCGCCTTTGTATGTGTAGAACGCACTCCCGTAAAGCTGCCGCAAAGCATAGGATCTGCATAAGGAGTGAGTTCTCCGTTCAAATGCGGAAGGAATATAAGTCCCTCGCACCCTAACGGCACTTCATTGGCACCTTGGTCAAGCTCCTTATAATTTCCACCAAAAGTATCTCTGTACCAACGGTATGATGCCGCAGCAGATTTTGTTGCCGTTCCGGGGTACCAAAGTCCACCTGTTATGTGAGAATAATTTACTAAGTGTCTGTCGGGATATGGCTTATCCGTTATAACGCATATTCTGCCCGCAGTCGCAAGCTTAACCGTTATATCGCCCTCGCTTACTGCCCCCGAAGCAAACACTTCCATTACTGTATCTGTCGTACCGCAAACAACGGGAAGTCCCTCGGGAAGTCCGTATTCTGCAGCCGCTTCCTTAGTAACCTTACCGATAACGTCCGTAGGCGCAACAATAGGCGGAAGCATATCGACTGTTACTCCTGCAAGCTTGCATAATTCTTCGTCCCACGCCATTTTATTGCAGTCGAAAAGCATACTGCCCTCGGCTTCTATGTAATCGGTGCAGTAAACGTTTGTCAGTGCAAATCTTATATAATCCTTTTCAAAGAATATGTATCTTATTCTTTCAAAGTTGTCTTTTTCGTTCTCTTTTAACCACATAAGCTGAGGTAACGTCCAAATTGTATCAGGCTTGTGGTATGTCTTTTTAAATATTTCGTCAGCCATTGAAGCAAATACCCCATCAGCCTCTTTTCTGCTTCGGGTATCCGTCCAATGCATTGCAGGTCTTATGGGTCTGTAATTTTCATCACAAACCAAAGATGTATGTGTTGCCGAATCAATAGCAACACAAAGTATATCATTCATATCTATTTGGCTTTTCTCTGCTAATCCGGCAATATTTTCGCGTAAAGCATCAAGCCAATCCTCCGCCTTTTGCTCACAAGCAGCCGGGGTTGGGTGATATGTGGGATACTCAACGCTGTTTTCTGCAACTATATTGCCGTCTACACTTATCAAAGTCGCCTTTGTTGAGCCGCCGCCAAAGTCTATTCCAAGTAAATATTTCATAATTTCACCTTAATATTTAAGTTCAAAATTAGTACCCGAGATACCCTTTTGTACTCCGCGTGCAATAAGCGCACCGTTATCGTTGTGGGATACTATCCACTTATTCTTTCTGAAAAGAAAAGGAGTATTTACCGTCTTTTCCAAATTGGTATTCGTTTCTGTCGGCAAACCTACGACACAGCCAAAGCCGTCCTTACTAACCTCGCAAGGACAGAAATGAAGAGAAGTTGCATACACCTCAATTACCGTACCTGCAGGTACTAAAAATGCTTTAAATGCAGAAGAATCAATCTTTCCGTCTTCCATTTCATAAGTATGCGCAAGAAACAAAACCAAATCGTTAATCGCAATATTTACTTCACTTGAAGTATGCCATTCAGCCGCATTCAGAAAATTTGAATGTCCCCAGCAGTAACCAATCTGCGTAGGAAGAGTGCCGTAAAGTTTATCTTCAATCTCATGCTTTATTTCAAGCGCTTCAAATTTGGGTTCGCTCGCTACGTACATAGAACCCTCTGCAGGAAGTTCTATAGTCTTTGCAACCTTAATTATTTCGCCGGCATCTATATCTTTTACAATTCTTCCGTAAGAAGTAAATTCTTTATCTGTTACAGAATAAATTTTATAGTCGTTTTTGTTATTTAAAATATTAAGCATTTTCATACCTCTGATTTCTCAAAACACAAAGACGGAGATATACGTAAAAAATACGCATATCTCTATCTTTCAAAAATTATCTGTGTGCAATCCAATCGTGCTCGGGGTCGTTGCTTCTGTTAAAGCCCTGATAATCCCCTGCCATAAGCCAGAGGAAATACGTCTTATATCCCGGTGTAGAAACCGTTGTGTGATAACCGTAGGGGAATTCAACAAGCTCGTCGTTCTTTACTCTGTAAGCCTCATCGATACTGCCGTCAGAGGTATAGAGACACTGAACTCCAAAGCCCTGCTTAGGCTCAAAGAGAAAGTAATATATTTCTTCAGCTATGCACTCTGTAGGCATATTGTCTTCGTCGTGCTTATGAGGGGGGAAGCCCGCCCAGTTACCCTCGGTTGTATATGCTTCACCGATTGTAAGTATCTTTGCATTACTGTTTCCGTCAATAATAAAGCTTGTTTCTCTCTGGAAAGGAACGTCGCCGAGAAGCTTCAATACAACGTGGTCCTCGCGAAGTACCTGAGGCTCTGTCTTTTCAGTAACGGGTGTCGCACATACGGCAATCTTTATCTTGTCTATAGCCTCGATAACACATTCCTGTTCACGAGGCATATAAAAGCTTTCTGCCTTGCGGTTTTCAAAAACAGTCATTCTGTTTCCGATATTTTCCCATTTTTCACCGTTAACCTCTACGTTAACGTGGCCTTCCAACATAATGAAAGCAGTTTCTTTATCTTCTGTATTATACGTAAGCTTTTCGCCTGCATCAAGCTCAATTATACCGAATTCAAGCTTCTTGAGGGAACATTCGCCAATCTTGCAAAGTGGTGTATATCCCTTTGCAGGTATGTAAGTCTTCTTAAAGTTCATAGCCGTTCTCCTTTAAATATTTCTTTACAGTATCAAAATCCGGAACACTTTCTCTTGCACCTATACCCGTACATTTAAGTCCCGATACGGCACTTGAGAAATGACAGCATTTTTCGTAGTCATATCCGTTTGTTACAGCAAACGCAAATGCTCCATGAAACACGTCTCCCGCACCGTTGGAATCAACTACCTCTGCGGGATATATGGGATATTTTGTTATTGTTTTTCCGTCGTACATTACACCGCCGTCCTTACCGCATGTAATAACAACGATTTCGGGGTTGTATTTATTATACAACACTTTCGCCGCTTCTTCAACAGTTTCACAGCCGGTAGCCCCCAAAGAATATTCCTTTGAAGGTATAAGAATATCAACGTGGGGCAAGAGTCTTTCATATCCGGGATATAGTCCTCCCGCATCATAAAGAACCTTTACACCGTTTTCACGGGCAATTTTTGCGCCCTCAATGGCTGCTTCAAGCTCATTTCCGTCTACCATAAGAAGCTTTGCATTCCTTATAGCTTCCTTTTGTTTATCGTTAAGAACAAGGGCGGGAAGGTTTCCTTTGTCAAAAACACAGGTACGGCTTGCCGCCTCTTTGCTGAGCCATATTACCGAGGTAAACGAACGGTAACCGCTTTCGGTGGTTATAAGCTCATTTGTCAACCCGTATTTTTCAAAATCGCCTTTCAGAAATACACCGCCGTTATCGTCAGATAAAACGCCGATATATCCGCACTTTTGTCCAAGCTTTGACGCCGCCACAAGACCTGTGGCAACAGGTCCGCCCCCTGCAAGTCTCGTACCGTCGGCGCGAAGCTTCGTATCTTCTACGGGGTAGCGGGGGACACTCACAAGAGTGTCCATTACACATGCCCCGATACCTACTATATTAATCATATCTTATTCAGCCTTTCCGTCTGCACCAACAAGCTTAATTCTTGTAAGACAGAATTCCTTTACAGCCGCAATAGGACTCTTCATAAACGTATCAATAGCAATTGCTCTGTCGGGCTTCTGTACGTCTTCTGCAATACGGTCAATGAAAGCATAGCAAAGGTCTGTAGCAAAGTTCATCTTTCTGATACCCGCCTTAACTGCCTTCTTAATCTCTTCGTCAGGTACACCTGAACCGCCGTGAAGTACAAGAGGAGTATTGTTTGTAGCTGCTCTTATCTCTTTGATTCTGTCAATATCAAGCTTAGGAGGCTTCTTGTATCTGCCGTGTGCAGTACCTACAGCAACAGCAAGACAAGCAACGCCTGTTTCTTCAACAAAACGCTTTGCATCTGCAGCAGTTGTAAATTCGTCCATAGAATCATCTGCGGTTGTACCTACGTGACCGAGTTCACCCTCTACCTGAACGTCTACGTAACTGCAGAAATCAACAACCTTCTTTGTAAGAGCAATGTTTTCTTCAAAAGGAAGTGTAGAACCGTCAAGCATAACACCTGTCGCACCGTAACGTACAGAGCGAGTAGCCTCAAGTTCGGAAGGTCCGTGATCAAGGTGGAAGCATACGGGAACGGTTGCTCTGTGAGCCGCCGCCAAAATCGAGGGAGAAAGGAAATATCCTGTTTCCTCTTTCATAAGACGGGGATATACCTGCATTATAATAGGAGCTCTGAGTTCTTCAGCCGCGTGAAGTACACCGATAACAGACTCCATATTATATACGTTAAATGCGGGAATACAATATCCGCCCTTTTCCGCCATATCAAGTATTTGTTTAAGATTAACTAACATCTTTGTATCTCCTTTTCTTATGCAAGAATAAGGTCTTCGATTGAAAGAATCTCAACTTCGTTCTGCTCTACGTTCTTAAGTGAAACGTATTCGGAAACGCATGCGGTAACAATAGTATTCTGACCGATAGAAGTTACGTTATAGAGACGGCGTTCAGCAACCTTCTTCATAACGTCGGGAATATACTGAGCCATAAGAATATTACCTGCCCATACTGTTTCACCGCGATTAAGAAGCATTTCCGTAAGGTCTGCATACGACATAATTACTCTTCTTGCTTCTTCTGTCTCTTCAAGGTCACGTGCCAACTGGAAGGGATCCTGGAATACAACAGTCTTGCCCTTGTTTTCAGCTGTAAGCTTACCTGCCGCAAGAAGAGCATCAAGATATGCTGTATACGTAGAAACCTTTGCAGTAACTTCAACACCGTTTTCATTGTAAATACGCTTAATAACTACTGCATCTGCGGGATCGTATACAATAACTGTTTCATATTCGTTATATACCTTTGCAGCCTCTGCCATCTGAACCTTAGCTTCGTTTGCAGCTCCGATAAGGAAGTCGAGCTGTGCGCCCGTTGCCTTTTCGTCAAGTGCAACTGTAAATTCAACATTTGCTTTTTCAAGAACCTTAATAGCCTTTACTGCCTGACAAGGAGCCATATATCTTGCATCTGCACCGAGAACAAGAAGTGTGTTTGTCTTTGCAGAATGTTCTTTTATCTTTGTTGTAAGCTCTTCGCTTATTTCTGTCTTGCCGTATGCATTACCTGTTTCAAGGCAGTTCATAACAAGCTTCTGGATATATTCGGGAAGTTCACCGTCAAGTGCAGCCTGAAGTCTTACTTCCTTTGTGAACATAACGGGATCCCAACCTGTTGTACAGTCGTGATGACAAGCACCGCACGTAGCACACTCATAAACGTTGTCGATACATTCGGAAAGCTTGATAGCATCTCTGTTAACAAGAGAAAGGCCGAGTGCTCTTGCTCTTGCTGTATTTCTTTCAAGACCTGTTGCATTGCCGATAGGGCAGATGTGATGGCACATCCAACAGAAACGGCAAGAATCTATATGCTGTTTACTTTTTTCAGATAAAATCATTATTATTTCCTCCTATTCAATTACCGGCAAATCAGAGACCCAACTTGAAGGGGTTCATAATGCCGTTGGGGTCAAGGCTCTTCTTCAAGCCTTCAAATACCTGCATAGCAGGTCCGTACTGTTCTTTCATAAGTCTGCCAAGCTTGATACCTACGCCGTGATGGTCGTTTACAACACCGCCGTGTGCAAGTGCAGTTCTTACGCCGCAAGTCCAAATAGCCTGATGAAGTCTGAGTGCTTCAACGGGATCCTCCGGAACGTCTTTGCCGTCTACAATAAATCTGTCGTAAATCATTGAGCCCCATTCATACCAGTGTGAGAAGTGTGCGATAAACTTCGCCTGAGGGAAGTTTGTCTCAATAGCTTCTTTCATTGCCCAGTAGATTTCTTCAATCTTACCGTAAGGAGCAATTGTATCCATTGTACCGAACATCTGAGGAATATCCATCATATGACCGGGATAGAAGAACGTAATCTTTTCCTTCCACCATTTTTCACCGTATTCGGAACCAAGGTCTTCAGCTCCGTACTTTGCAAAGGTTTCAAGGAGAATCTTTTCTTCAACCTCAACCATTTCCTTAACACCTTCGTAAGCGATATTCATAAATGCGCCTTTTCTTTCAACGCCGACAATCTTCTTAATGAGAGATGCTGTTTCAGCTTCATCATAAAGACGCATAACAGAGGGCTTAAACTTCTGGAGAAGCTCCTTAGATGCCTGGAATGCACCGTGCATATCCTGGAACAAGAATCCACGAAAACGTCTTTCTTCGGGCTGATCGTAAATACGAATCTGAGCCTTTGTAATAATACCGAGTGTACCTTCGGAACCTATAAATATCTGGTTAAGGTCAGGACCTGCCGCATGCTTAGGCGCACTTGAAGTATTGATAATATCACCGTTGGGAAGTACAACCTCCATCTGAAGTACCATATCGTCTATCTTACCGTACTTGGTAGAGCATACACCGATACCTCTGTGAGCAAGGAAGCCGCCTACTGTAGAACAAGTGAGAGAAGAGGGATAGTGCATTGTAGCCTTTCCAACTTCGTTTGCAGCCCATTCAATGTGCTTGTAAATAGCACCTGTGCCGCATTCTATGTACATAGCATCTGTATTAACTTCATAAATCTTGTTCATTCTCTTTGTATCAAGCAAGATACCACCGCATACGGGAATAGCACCGCCCTGTGTACCGCCGCCGGCACCCCAAGGTGTAACGGGAAGCTTATAGTAGTTTGCTATCTTCATAACCTTAGATGTTTCCTGTGCGTCCTTAGGTGCTACGATAAAGTCTGCCTCGGGCATTCTTTCGCCTCTGTCTGCCCACATTCTGGACAACCAGTAATAGTCAACGCTGTGTGTAAGTTTGTCAATCTCTCTGATAGAGCAATTATCGCGTCCTACCGCATCTTCAAGCTCGGTGAGGATCATTGCATCCAAAAACTTGTTTCTCTGCATAATTCTTTTCTCCTATTTATGTATATATTTTATTTATTTTTAATCGTCTTATCAACAGCAAGGTTGGGAACAAATTTACAGAAGGTTTCGATTTCTTTTGTATAGTCCCCTTCTATTTCAACAAAGTGGTGAATATACGGACCTTCGAGAAGTCTGTCTTCCCATGCCTGAAGATTGTCAAATTCAGCCCAAATATACGTACCGTGTGTCTGAGGTCCTTCTGTCGTATTAACTGCACCTGCAAGAATCATATAGTTACCGTCTTCCTGGTCAAGTCTTGCAACAGTGTACTGTCCGTCCTTTGCTCTGAACCATTCTCTCTGGTTTACGAGACGGGCTGTACTGTCGGGAGCCTTAACTGAAAGCGGGAACGGACCGCAGTGCCATAAAAGCTCTGCGTTCTTGTTTTCGGGGTGACGTACGGTAAATTCGCCGAGGAAGGGTTTGCTCTCTCCGAGAGAAGCAGCTCTCAGCATAACCATAGTCATAGCGCAGTGCATATCACTTTCACAGCTTATTGTATAACCGAGGTCGTTTAGCACGCCGTATACTGCACAAGGTGCAAGTCCATCAAACAATTGAGGTGTCGCTGTCCAGCACTCTGCAGAAATAACGTCAAGCTTAAATTCCTCGAATATTCCTATATATGTAACTACGAGACAAGCCATTCTCTCGAGATAAGCGGGAGTAAGGTCGTCCATTTGGTAGTTGTCTTTAAAATACTGAATATACTTTGCAATTTCGTCTTTCTTGCTTTCCATAGCCGCGTTAAAACGGTCTTGAAGTATAGCAAGGTTTATGGGGATAATGCGAAGTCCGAACTTAGACATAAGCTCGCCCTCATTCCAGATAACCGAATAGAAAGGAGCAGGACGGATACCAACCTGACCGATGCGGAGTCCGTTAAAGTTCTTAAGCATACAAGCAACTCTTACTAAGCTTGTAAAGCTTTCAGCAAAAATATCCTCTTCCACTCTGCAGCAAGGAATGTGAGCAAAGGGAATATGATATCTCTGGAGCTGACGTGAAAGACCAAACAAACCGCACTGTGAATCGGTAGGTCTCATACCGTCTACGTAATACTCATCATCAAGGGGTGCCCAGATAAAAAGCGGCTTTCCAACCTTTCTTGCAAGGTCAGCGGCAGCTTCTTCGTTACCGAAGTTTGCATTTATTATAAGGATAGCATCAACTCCCGCCTCAATAAAACGCTTTGCAGCCGCATCTACCGAATCATCATCAAATATAAGGTCATTGCAACCAAGTCCCTTTGTGTCAACAAAAGTAAGCTTATCCGTCGTAAAGTTTTTTTCAATATACTCTACGTTTTTCTTTCCTCTTTCTTCTGCGGAAACCCATGTCAAAAACGTCTTCGCAGGACGGTTTGTGGTATTTCTACGCATAGGACAAAGTCCGATTTTTACATTGTAATTCAGCATAGTATTCCTCCAAAAAGAAAATATATTTCCACCTTTTATTTTAACTCTTTCCACACATCTATGTCAATAAGTTTTCGGATTATTTTTTCACTTTCTTGACATTTTTCTTTGTTTTTGATATAATAATGAAAATTATTTTCACACAGAGGTGCAAAATGGAATCGATAATGCATAAACTAAGAAACTGTTATGATGATATGGGAAGAAGCGAAAAAAGAATAGCCGATTATATACTAAAGAATCCCCAAAAAATAATCAGCCTATCAATAAGCGAGCTTGCCCAAAACTGCGGAAGCGGTGATGCTACGGTTGTACGTTTTTCAAGGCGTCTCGGCTTTTCGGGATATCAGGAATTCAAGCTCCATTTTGCCGCAGAAATTAATTCAAGCTCTGCTATTGACAGCACTATCGAAAAAAGCGACAGCTGTTACGATATTTTCAGAAAAAGAATAAACGACATTTCGGTATCACTAAAAAACACGGAATCCGTTATTGACACAGAGCAGCTTGATAAAGCCGCAAAGTGCATAATGAATGCAAAACGCATTGTAATTTTCGGCCTCGGCAATTCAGCCGCCATAGCTATGGACGCATCCCATAAATTTTTAAGACTTGGGCTTGATGCACAGGCTGTATGCGATAATCACATGCAGGCAATTGTTGCCTCCCACCTTGACGAAAACACCGTTGCAATAGGCATATCCCACTCGGGTAGCTCAAAAGATATAGTTGAAGCCTTGCAGCTTGCAAAAAACAAAAATGCCACCACAATCTGTATTACAAACTACGGAAACTCCCCTATTCTTTCAACATCAGATATTAGACTGTTTACACAATCCGAAGAAACAAAAAGGTCTATCCTCGCTATGAGTTCGAGAATAGCCCAGCTTACCATATTTGACGCTATATATACCTATATTGTTATAAACCAAGATAAACAATCCCTCGGCGCTATCTACAACACCGAATCGGCTCTACAGGGGAAGAAATATTAATTGCAAAAAAGGGGCTGTCTCAAAAGCCATTTTTTTGCTAATGAGACAGCCACTTTTTATATCAGCTTACTATTTGATTTATAATAGTTTTCGCGTCGTTTGAATCTATTGTATTGCTTTCGTCAAAATCGCTCGCCATTTTTTGAAGTTCGGACACACTTGAGAAATCGGCCTCGCTCTTTTGTGCTATATTTGCGTCAAACACCGTCAAAATTCCATCACCGTCAACGTCGCCTTTCAACGCAATAATAGCTTCCTCTTTGTCAAAAACAAGTTTACTGCCTGTTACTACTTTGCCATCCACCAACTCTTTAACTTCTACCGCCGTATTGTTCAAAAGGTCTTGTATATCGGTAGCAGAAAACATTTTTCCCGATACCGCAGGACATACAGCAACATCGCCTGCTATACTGTTTGGCTTTACTGTAATATCTGTATCAGAACATATTGCCGCTATCTTTGGTATGTTTGCAACTATGGGCAAGTCTTGAGTCGTAATACCTTGAGCTACAATTATAAACTCATTACCACAACTTGATGAATTTGCACTAAATCCTCCTAACTCACGAGCTATAGAGCTACCGTTTGCATTAAGCCAAGCACTCAAATCACTAAGAGTATATTCTCCGTCTCCGGTATAATAAAATCTCGCCATTCCGTTATACTTTAATTGAGTTATCGCATTTTGCAAGGACGGTTTATCGGTAAATGCTCTGCCTTTGTATAAAGCATGATTCGCATAGTTAGCTTTGGTTGCCGTACATTCGGGAAGATCATAACCATTATTGTCGATACTTCTGCCTTCCGAAAGCAATCTCTCGGTTGTAACGTTAAAATAACCGTATCTGATTTTACCTAATGTGTTTCCTACCGGATCATCCCAAGTAGGATCCGACATATAGTATTCATCGTCAATCTTGACCAAGTTCCACATATGATTCTCTCCTGCCTTGCCTGTAACCGCGTGGGACTGTATTCCGCAAAGATATAACAAATATTGATATAATTCAGCATATCCCTCGCATACAGCCTCTCCGCCAATTAAAGCACCATAGGCATTATGGTCATTGTCGGCTCCCAATACATAATCAATATGATTCACTACGGCGTCATGAAGGCGTAATGAAATCTCGTATTCGGTCATCCCTTCTTCTATTCCGGCATCAATAATAAACTGCTCAGCAGCTTCTTTAAAATCTGACTTCGCTTTATCAGTATTTACATCTTCAAAATAAGATACTATTACCCTTGTAATATTTCCGTCATTATCAGTATAATAACTTGGAAAAAAATCCCACCAAAAGAACTGCGGATTGTCATATCGCAGAGCGAAAACAACACATTCATATAATTCACTGAAAGTTACCTTTATTCCATCAAGTGCATCAAGCAAATAAAACGATATCTCTGTTCTGCCGTTTTGAACCCCCTCAAAAAGAGTGTCATAAATAGCGACAAGTTCTTCTCCGTTCTCCATTTCTGCAAGGGTATTTCTTCCATACAAAAGGTCCTTACTAAACGGCAACGAAGTATCATATATATCTGCAGCAGATACCGTAACCGCAAACACTGAAACAACCACACATATTAACGCAAAAGCAATTATTTTCATGAACTTTTTCATACTGCCAATCACCTTATCTTACTATATAATCTTCTATATTTCAATTATAAACCTATTTTCACTTATTGTCAATCACCCTCCGCAAGTTAACGAATAAAATATATATTTTATAATATTATTAAATACTGTTGCTAAACATCAAAAAATGTGATATAGTATAGTTTACACGTATTTTGACGAAATAAGTTGAATAATCTTTTTCCCAAAAGGAGAATTATATAAAAATGAGAAAACAAAAAAAATCCAAATTATTTAGAATTACCTATATAGCGTACGTTGCCGTTCTTGCACTTCTCGTGGCTATGGCGCTCCTTTACGTAAACAAAGTTCTTGTACTTTACGAAAACGAGCACCCTCAGCGCCATTTGGAAAATGCCTTGTCGCTCCTTGAAAGTGAAGCTGAAAGCGGCGAGCTTTGGACAAAGAATGACGTTCCGTCAATGGAAAGCAGTATATTCGAAAGCGGAATTGACCAAAAGAAAGAATTCGTAAAAAAATTAAAAGGTGACGTCAAATTCTCTACTCAAAAATGGATAAACGAAAATGAATGTACCTACAGAGTTATTTCAGACGGAAATGAAATTGCCGAAATTAAGCTCCGTAAAGATGGGGATATCATTCAAAAGCTTGCTATTATAAGCATACAGAAATATGAGCTTGTTTCTTACGTACCTTTAACCCATACCTACACACTTGAACTTCCGGAAGACGTAATCGTCAATTCAGATATATTTGTTGACGTAAACGGTATCAATCTCACCGAGGAACACGGAAACAAAGATGATAACGGCAAAACTACTTTTAAGTTTGAAAACCTTTTTTCTGTTCCGAAGATTACCATTACCGACAAAAAAGATAATAAGGCGAATATAAAAATTTCCGACGACGGTAAAATAGCATTCGACAACAGCTTTTACACACTCACTCTTCCCGATTCCCTTTCCGTTGACGTAAACGGCGAGAGACAAACCGGTGATTTACTCAGCGACGGCAGAATTAATTACAGAGTCCGTCTCGTAACAAAAGCTGACGTTACTATAAGCGACGTATTCGGAAATACCGAAGCTTATATTGGTAAGTCCTCTATTCCGCTTACATACTATACCTTTATGACAGGTGACTTCTGTACCGTTACCGTTGACGGCGAAAACGTTCCCGAAAGCTGTGTAGAATATTCAGAAAATTCCGAATATTCCACCTTCGCAGATTTGGTTGACGGTCTTCCCCGTTTGCCCGTATACGAGATAGTCGTTCTAAAAGATAACGCGGATGTTAAAATTATCGACAGAGAGGGAAATCAGGTAGAATATGATAAGGAAGTCAGAATCCAAGACCTCAGAAGCATATCTTCCGGTACTGTATACGACCAGGTTCCCGAAGAGGTTGCAAAGGAAGTTAACGTTCTCAAGGTTCTTGAAGACTGGAGTCTTTATATGACTTGCGACCTCAATTTCAACGATATTTCAAAATATTTTGTAAAGAACTCATATCAATACGAAGTTGCACGTAAATACAGCTACAGTATTGACCGTACCTTCACAAGTAATCACCGTTTGGGTAATCCCCCCTTCGAACAGGAATCCGTTTCAAACTTTAGGTGGCTTACCGAAAACTGCTTAGAGGTTGATATTCGCTTCGTTTAGCATATGATTGTCCTCGGCAGTAGTACAGATGATGAAATGAATGAAAAATGCTACTTCGTAAAGTATGACGATACCAAAGATAATAAGGATAATCCCACCTGGAAGCTCGTTGCAATGAAGGAGATTGTTAATAATGAAAACTAAGATTAA